>DNWZ01000646.1 GCA_003506095.1 Planctomycetaceae bacterium
TTTGATTGGTGAAGTGATCGTCAAAAGTTAAGTTTTACAAGGTCGCGGGTTCGTCAACTTTCTTTGTTTGAGGATCCTTGATCTTGAAACACTTGCGACGATGGACATTCTCATAATCAGGTCCGCGAATGAGCCTAAAAAGATCTTCGCGGTTGATTTCGGCAGCAGTCTTGTCGCCCGTGATCGTCGGCATCTGAAAAGTTTCCTGCTCGAGCCTGCGGTACCAGATCGCCAGTCCGTCACCATCCCAGTAGAGCACTTTCAACTTGTCGCGCCGTCGATTGACGAACAGGAACAGGTGCCCCGAAAGCGGATCTTGGCCCAAGACGCTCGATACGCACCCCTGCAATCCATCGAATCCTTTTCGCATATCGGTGGGCGACGTGGGCGACGTGACGACGAAGATGCGGGTTGACGAAGCGATGCTGATCATGGCATTGTCGATTGGGACGGTTCGGCAACGACCTGAGTCGCCTGTGAATCGACGACTCGCATGGGAGTGAGTCGGGGTGAGTTAGGCTGCGAATCCGGCCTCGCATCACGCGTCGCTAAATCAAGCTTCCAGAAATGAAACGAAGTCTCCGATACAGCTTCACGTTTACAAGAAGCCCGCACTGACAGATCGCTGGCAGCATGCTCAGCAAGTACCAATCGCCAAAACTCTTCCTTCTCGAACGACCGTTTCGAACTGGCCATGAATGGGCTCCCAAGTTGGAGGAAACAAAACCTTCCAACCAACAGCCCAAGGCAAGATGCACTTCACCCAGGGCTGACCATTCAGCCGGCAACCTGCCGCCGGGTGATTTTTTCGGCTACCAGTGCTTGTAGCTTTGCGAGAATCTTTGCTTATGGCCGCTGCAGAATCTCAATCCCAAAAGCGAATCAAGCCACCTGCGCGGCAATACGCAAGCAACCAGACAGAAGGGCATTGGCGTGGCTTTCCCTCTTTTTTAGGTACATTCGAGGGCCTAAATTTCGAAGAACGCTGAAAAAAACTTTTCTGAGTACTTTTACCAATGGTTCAATCCGGTTTGCTGGAATGCGAGCGACTTTCAAACCTCATGAACATTGAGCTGAGATTGATGAATAATTGACAGGAAAAGACGGTGTTTTGGCGTTAGCTAGGCTCTCAAGAATCGTCGTGTCAGCATCGATGGATGCAAAGGATACCGCCAGTTTTCCGTCGGGCTGCTTTGGCTCAATCGGCCCACGAAATATTTTTTCCCAAGTTTTACAGGAAGAACCTCTGCTTTGCGTTTCCCGTTCAAAATCGGCGTAGATAGCTTTAAATTCAAGATTAGAATCCGCGTTTTAATTGCAGCAAGCCCCTTCCACACAGCCAACGCTTGCCACTGCAGGGATAGCCTGGTGAGCACGTTCTTGTCACCCCATCAACGCACGCCCCATAAGGGGGAATCGATGCCGACAGTCGCCTCACGCGACGCCGTCTTGAATGAGCGGCGAAGGAAAGATCAGTGCCGCAAGCCGGTCGATGCCGGTCGATGCCGGTTGACGCCGGTTGACGCCGGTCGACGAGGCCCAAGGAACTGCCAGGGCTGGCCAGCAAGATCGCTGGCCTAAAAATGAATGATGAGACTTCCAAGCCGTTCTCCGCTGTCCGGTCTTAGCTGTCCGGTCTTAGCTGTCCGGTCTTAGCTGTCCGGTCTGAATCCTTGCCACGCACCGTATGCCTCAACTCGCTGCAAAGGGGCTCAACTGACCGATGCATTGCCGTTCACGCGGGCCCTTCCATGTGAGCGTGCTGGACCTGGCTCCGTGTGATTCATCAATCGATATCGCTCGTAAAAACTGAGATCAACAGCCAATTGGATGCCGCAATCGATGTCCATCGAAAGTTCACAACCTGCTCATCCAATGGTCATCAGCAGGCTTTAGCTTCTAGCCAAGGCAATGGACAACGTACTTTGACTTTTTCTGCCAAGAAATTTTTAGAATGCTTCTCAATCACCTAAACTGTTCAATGAACATCCGCAGGAGGCCAGCGTTCACACTGGTGGAGCTGTTGGTTGTGATCGCTATCATCGGAGTGGTGGTTGGTCTGTTGTTTCCGGCCGTGCAAGCGGCGCGTCAGGCAGCCAGAAGAATGCAATGTTCGAATCATCTTAAGCAGAACGGCCTTGCACCTCATAATCACATGGATGTCTATCGATCGTTCCCGCCGGGCTATGTTTGCTATGACGAGTCGGGAAACCGATCTATGACCGGTGGTTGGCAGCACGGCCAAAACGAAATGGGCTTTAATTGGGTTGTGATGTTGCTGCCCTACGTTGAACAACCGGCGCTCTGGGAAAATTGTGTGGCATGCGCGGAGGATTTCCGACAGAACCACGAAGGGAATCCGGCCGACCACTGTGAGTTTTTGGCCCCGCGTCACTTCGGACGCCAGCAAACGATGGCGAGCTATCGCTGCCCATCGGCAATCGAGTCGCGAGAACAGTTCAGTGATGGGAGCTATGGCTTGGAAGCACTCGGAAAAGGACTCAATTACGGCGCAAGTTTGGGATCGACGAATATGCTGGGCTGGGAGAATCCGATAACGAAGGGATCGTTTGGCACTTTCTTTACAACGCAAGAAAAGATCGCACCACCGGTAGGAGGTGACGGGAATCGGTTCCAACATTCGAAGGGCTCTGGCAGCCAGGACATCATCGATGGTTTAAGCAACACGATCGCACTGAGCGAAATCCATGGTGTTCCTGGCAACGGATCGACTAGCACCGACATTCTCGGTGCTCGGATGTCCAATGCGATGGGAGGAATCAGCTTTACTACTAGCCTTGCGTCAAACTCAAGGGAACGCGACGTGATTGCAGCTTGCGATGAGGGATTGCCAGCAACGAATGGTACGAACCTGCAGTGTACTAAAGATCGAATGACCGGCAATGTTTACGCCGCATCGCGGAGCTATCACCCAGGTGGAGTAAACACACTGATGTGCGACGGTTCTGTGCGTTTCGTTAGCAACTCGGTTAACTTGATCAACTGAGCTAGTCCCCAATTCCTGTNNATCCGAATTGGAAAGACGACGACGGTTGCGCGACTCAAATCGCCGGGCAGTGGCTCGACTGGTTCAAGCCATCGTTCACGCTTCGATATCTGGGTTTAGCGAGTATTGTTGCCAAAAATCATCAACGGTTTGATCGTATTTTCTCGTGGAGCGATTGTCACTTTCGTGCGTATCTTCGGATACTTCAGAGAGCAAGGTTTGATAAAGGAATCCAGGTTCGAGAGCGGGCATCTGAAACATCTGCTGTGTGCTGTTTTTTGTTTCCGGAACGATTTCCACGGTCGCCGATAGCTCATGCGAATCTGCGGGCTGACGTTTCGGCACGCTTAACCATTGAGCATCCATTACCTCGCCCTTATCTTGAATTTTTTGGCGGGCAATCTCATTTAACACGAGCAAGGCATCGAGCGGTTCGATTAAACCATTGGAATCAACGTCCAGGTACAATCTGGGTGAGTCATTAACCAATAGGCCCACCGAGACAGCCCCGGTTATTCCATCAACACGGGATTGGCGAATTCGGTTTAACACCAGCAAAGCATCCAGTGGCGTACTCATATCATCGGAATCGACGTCAAACTGCCTGCCTGGTATTGGATTCTGGAATTCGGAGCGAGTGATTTCCACAGTTACTTTAACAGCGTTCCCGAGCAATCCGTTAGCATCAATCGGACGATAGTTAAAGGAATCAAGGTCACCGGTCCTGCCACTGGTGTTGACGTAGGAGAAAGTACCGTCGGTATTCATCGTGAGCGTCCCCAGCGAGGGTTGTGTGACGCTTGGCAAGTGAACCCGTAGCTTTTCCTCGGTGCCTGGAAAAAAGTCTGAATCGGGGGCGATGTCGTTGCTCAAGACACCTTGGCTTGGGGTAATTACCTGCAGATGACCGCCAACCGGAACTGCGTAAAAGTCTGGCTCGGCTCTTGGTGCGTCGGGCACCTGCACTACAGTAAGGGTGAAGACATGAGCCAGTGTAACTGTCCCATCATTGGCGCTGATTTCCAATGCCAATTCGCCAAAAGCATCAGGGCTTAGGTTGATCGTCATCAGGTCGCCGACAAAGCTGACTGATTGCACCAGATCGGTTTCCGCAATCTGCTGACTCGTTGGGTTACTGATACTTCCTATCCGAGTGACTGAATATCGGAGCAGATCGCGATTCACAGCAAAGAAGATTTGCGACAGGTCCCGAATGACTGGCTCGTTCTCCATCACAATCAACGGGTCAAGTGAACCAATCAAGACCAGCGTGGCTGCCGTTTTGTTGATCGTAAAGGTTTCGTTATCGCCGATCACGGCAGTGTTCTGCAGCGGATTGCCAGCCAGGTCGTTGATCGTCGGCTTGGCCGCAAGAGCAAGCCCGATCGTGCCGTCGCCGCTGCCGGTTGATAACGTAACCGTGTAGTTGGCTCCCGCGCCGGTGACTCCCGTGATCGACGCTCCGGTGATGCCGCCGAGGCTGAGCGCAAAGTCAGCGGTGCCGACATCGGTCACCGGTTCGGTGAACGTTACCAGGAACTGCACGCTCGACGCGTTGGTCGGGCTAGTACCGTCACGGCGGATCGAAGCGACGCGAGGATTTTCAGTATCGATGCTGAAGACATCCGTTATGGTTACCGGGACCAACGAATTGCCAAGCGGGTCGCGAGCGTTGCTGGCCCGAACGTCGATGTTCGGAACCATCGTGTTCATGTCGGCGACGTTGAAGGTCGCCGTGTAGGTATGGTTGGAATTACTCCAGACTCCCGAAACAAACGTGATCGTGCCAGCAGGGTTCTCGCCGGTGGTTGGGAAGGTCAG
>DNWZ01000556.1 GCA_003506095.1 Planctomycetaceae bacterium
AAGGCAGACTTGATTCGCCACGCGAGCGCGAGTCCCGCAAATAGGATGAAAAATGAGTTGACTGGCCAAGCGGATAACGGTCCGACGTCAGTCATCGGCGACTCATACTTTTCTCGCCACGCAAAGTACAATCCACTGATCATCCACAAGATTCCTAGTCCAACCACTGCGGTCGCAGTCTTGACACGGACAATCGTTTGCGGACGAATCGGCAAACTTGATAACCACTGAATCGTTCGCAACTCTTTCTCTTGTCCAACCAGCAGGGCACCAGCCCCGACGGCGAATAATCCGGGCATGCCAAGAAAAACGGCGATTCCCGCCGACCAACTGAACTGATTCGGACCGCTGCTGAATAAATGGAATGTCGTCAACAACGTGGCAATTGTTGGCAATAGGATCATCATCGGCAGCAACTGCCGTAGTTCCTTCCACCACAAACGCTGAATGATGATTCTGTTATTCATCGCTTCGACTTTCTCGCAAATGTACGGTTCGAATCCTCAGTCAAGTTTCTGCAAACCTGATTAATGTGCTGTCTTCCCATTTCCACGAACGCATGCTGCGAAAACTTCATCTAGCGTCGCACTGCGGACTGTTACGCCTGATACGCCAGGGCGGCCACGCCATTGATCAGCCGCCTCGTTGTTAAACCCTCGCATTACCATTTGTCGCTGACGCCCTTCAGCCCTGTCGCTCATCACTATCGCTGGAGCGTCGGGCAACGGTAGCTGAACCAGCGGATCATCCAGACTGACCGTCACTTCTGTGACCGAATCTCGCAGACTGCTAAGCGATTCGACAATTTGGAATTTTCCGGCGTGCATGATCGCCACCGAATCGGCGACGCGCTCGACTTCTGCGATCTGGTGACTGGATAACAACACCGTGCGTCCGGTCGCGACACGATCGAGCATACTCTCGAGAAACTCACGGCGAACCAGCGGATCTAGCCCCGATGTCGGTTCGTCTAGTATCAGCAATTCAGGATCATGCGCGACGGCAAGCGCGAGGGCCACCTTTGCCCGCTGGCCTTTGCTCAAATGCCGAATCTTACGATCTTCAGGAACGCCGTAACGCGAGACCCCTTCGCGAAATCGATCCAAGAAACCGACTTCATAGAAGGATGATGTAAACCAACCAATTTCGCCTACCTTCATCCAATCATAAAGCGCCGGCGCATCGGCGACATATCCCACACGCCGTCGAATCTCCAACGCATCAACGGTAGGGTCAAGCCCCAAAACTCGGCAATTTCCGCTGCTGGGGTGTAAGAAACCGGTTAAGGCACGGATTAGCGTTGTTTTCCCAGCTCCGTTTTCACCCAGCAGTGCGAATACAGTGCCACGCGGTACCTCCAAATCAACACCACGCAGCGCATCGCACCCAGGAAAGCTGACCGTTAACTGCGATACCGAAATCACCGCTTCCTGATTGATATTTGACATGGCGAAGGCCCTTTTGAGATGAGATCAGGAGTTATAAGTATTTCTGCTACTTTACAGAATGACGCGTAAGCCGCATGTGTGCGTACCCTAAATCGGTTCATTGGTTTCCGTTGACGCGACTGTCGCCACATTGCCGTCCAATTCGGCTAGCAACTGATTCATGATTCGTCGCACTTCCGACGCACTCAGTCCCGCGTGCAAAGCCTCCGTCATTGCGCCTTTCAAACGTTCGGCTATCAACGTTCGACGCGTTTCGAGACAGCCCGATTTCGCATCCGCGCGAACGACCAAACCCTTGCCACGCAGCGATTCCAACGCCCCTTCAGCCTGCAATTGCTGAAAAGCACGATTGATCGTGTTGGGGTTGATCGCAAGTTGTTGGCTCAAAACACGAACGCTGGGTAATAATTGCCCAGGTCGCAATGTGCCCTCGGCAATTGCGAACGTGACCTGGCGAACAATTTGCTCGTAGATCGCAACGCCATTGTTGGGGTCGATCGAAAAAAACATGCCGCACTCCAATCGCTGAATCGCTCAGGCCAGTGTTCTACTTCGATAGTACACTGGCTGGCTAGTGAGTGCAATGGGCAAAAAGTTGACTCTGAGACTTCGCTTTCAACCGCTTTTCGAAAGAAGCGTAACGCCTTTTCGGAAAGGACTTGACGCTTTCCGGCGAGGTTGCGTCCATTTTCGAATGGGCGTTATCGTGGTGTCATCAATTCGCGGATCAGGCCAACATAAGTGCGAGTGAGATGAGCCTTTTCTGCAAACTCGGGATCGAGCATCAATTGACGGTGCAGTTTGGCCAGGTTGTAACCGGGAACGGAGGGAAAAAGATGATGCTCGAGATGGTAGTTCACGCCATAGGGGGCGATAAAAAAGCGTTCCCAAAAGCTTGGCAAGACGGTTCGCGTGGAGTTCAACTCGTGGGTTCCTGGTACTCCCAAATGTTCAGCGGTGGCGCGAACACGGTTGATCAAGTTAAGAATTGTAAAACCAGAAATCATATACATCGCCATCAGCGACAGCGTCATTCGCGGATTTGCCATGATTGCCATAGCAAACAATGCATACATGAGGATCGTTGTTCCGACGTATAAGATCCGCGATCGCATTGGAAAGTCGTCGTTGATCGGGTCTCGCATGTGATTCCAGGGCGCCCAGTGCTTCAGTAAAATCCATGCACGATGGGCATTGATGCCGAACAGACTGCGCAGGATCGCTTTGGCACACCCCCATCTCGTCTTGGGCCATTGGTACCACTCGCCCTCTTCTCGCTGAGCAACCAGGTCTTGGTCTTCTTCGGTGTTGGTGAAGCGATGATGGCGATAATGCGTTTTGCGATACAGCGTTGTGCTCATTCCTAGTGGAAACGCAATGAACAGGTCACAAACAACGTCATTGACCACACGATTCTTATACAACAAGTAATGCGTCGCATCGTGCATCATCACGCCCAGCGCCTGCATCCGACTGGCGATTAGTAGCACACCCATCGCAAACGCGGCCCAGTGCATGGTCATGCCTGCGACGACCAACGTGACGATAATGACTGACCAATGGAACAGCAAAAACGCTGTTGTTTTCCAGCCATTGACCTGGGAAAGCGTTCGTACGATCTCGATATGTCGTTTTCGTGAAAAGCGATTTACCGGCTCCAGACGCTCGGCCCCCGACTGGATGATTTGGGCTGTCAAACCGGCGTCATGGTCACGCAGAATTTCGTCAACGGTTCGCATCAGTTAACTCAAAGCGATGATTATCAACATAAGCCAGGGCGTAGCGCCTTTTGATCCAGGCGTTCGCAAGAACATTTATAACCGATTGACCGCATGGCACAACGGCGCGGTTGAACGCTGTACAGTACGTCGACTTTTCATGGGCGACATACGAATCGATAGCAACGCAAACTCCATCGCAGAAGTCAACTTTGGGGACGATCCCCTAGCAGGTTAATCGCTTTGTCCATTGAGAAGTCGAGGTTGTTCACCATAAATTCAATCTCGCCACCCTCTGGAAGAGGGTCCAGCATCGTGCCAGCCGCCCGTGCAACCCCTTCAATGGGTTTGACCAACAATCTCGCCCGCCATTCTGGAACTGCCTTGGGAAGTGGTTTTTCAAAGTATTCACAAATCGTGGCGATGAACTTAAGCTGGCCGTCTTTCAATTTGCGAATCAGGTTTGGCAGCACATGGCAGTCGCGGGGGCCATAGATAAAACCAGGACGCAGGACAACCGCTGGCAGTTTCATGTCTTGGATGTGTCGCTTCAAAACGACTTCTGCTTTCGTTTGCGTCTAGCCGTCGTATCCCTTCATTTCGATCGGTTACGTTTCGTCGGTGCCGAAGTGATCTCGAGACGGATAGCCCCCTCACGAGCTGATCTGGCCCCAGCGATCGAGTTTTCCGACGCGCTCAACAATGGCCAACATCTTTTTCAGTGCGACAACATTGATTTGGCGAAACAGATCGGCTGGGCCCCAGTCGCCGACCTGTGCCGCTACGTTCACAGCGATGTCGACGTCAGAAAGTGAATCGGCCAACGATTCGTGATTTGCCTAGACCGCCTACCGATTGTCGCCTGGCATTTAATGCCATTTTGTGGATAGTTCGCACTGGTTCGCCGTGGCGTGATCTTCCTGAGGACTATGGTAAATGGAGAACGATTTACGGCCTCTATGACAAGTGGAATGCTGATGGAACGCTTGATGCAATCCTTGGCCGACTTCGCAGCGTCCCTATCGATGGTGAAGCGATTGTCAACGATCTTTGGTGTATTGATGGAACCGTTACGCGCGCTCACCGGTATGCCGCAGGCGGTGGAAAACAAAGTGATTCCAACGAACCAGCTGATCACGCATTAGGTCGCTCCCGCGACGGTTTATCCATAAAATTTCATCTGTTAGTCGATTCCTTCGGGCACCTGTTGGCGTTTGTAATCACCGGGGGGCAAGTTCACGAAACGACTGCGGTGGAACTCGTTCTAAAAGAAGCGGATGTGAACCTACATGATGGAGACGGCAACCTTCTTGCTTGGCCGGTGAACATGGCGGGCGATAAAGGGTATCAAGCTGCTTGGATCGATGACCTAATCAAGCAACTGGGTATAAATCCTGTCATCCCATCCAAAGCGAATGAAGATCGTGATGCTCGGGCATTTGAGTTTAATCGCGAACGCTATCGCCGCCGCAACATGTTTGAGCGAGCTACTCGGCTGACTGAAAGTACGGTCGCTAACTACTCACTGCCACAGTATGCGGCAAGCATGATTGAAGCATTGCCGGAGATTGCGCGAGTAATAAAACAGCACCAACTGGCAGTTATCGACCGTAGAAGTTTGAACCGCCAAATACATTGGGTCGAGTCGAGAAGGATCGCCCTGAGTTGTCGCGAAAGTCTTCACCGCCAAATACATTCGGTCTGCTGGTCCAACCGTTGTTGTAGGTTCTTCCACCAAACACGTTGGGTCTACTGGACACTCCGTTGCTGTAGTTTTTTCCGCCAAAGACGTTGGGTCGGCTGGTCACGCCGTTACTGTAGTTCTGGCCTCCAAAAACGTTTGGCCTGCTGGTGACCGTGCCTCCGGATGGTGTGCGGAAAGTTTGGCCGCCAAATACATTGGGTTGACTCGATCCGCCGCGAGTGAAGTCCTGGCCGCCAAATACATGTTGACGACTGCCGGCGGGGGATTGGGCGTTTGCACCGGTGGGAATGACGGCGAGGATCGTTACTACAAACGCTAAGATGGTTTTCTTCAGCATGATCATTTCTCCAGTATCCTTGCTGTAGGTGAGAGGCGAATGCGATGGCACCGCTTATTTTACCCGTAAGGTTGCCACCGGGCGCGAACATCGGGACAACGGGTGTCCCGATGCGACGCGTTATCGGGGCAAAGGCTTGAAATGCTGGCGAGTTTTGCCGGTGAATCCAAAAATTGCTCCGACTTAACGAGTTTTGTTCGCCAGGGCAAAAATTTGCGCCTACGTTTAAGGACCAGATGTAGGACCTTTTGAACAGATACCAAAACGAGACGAATGATTCCGTTTCGGCCGGTTATTCGGGCTTTAACGCCGCGTAGCTGGATTCTGTTTACTCGTGGGCCGCATCCCAGCCCAAGCTTTCGCCCCCCCCACAGCTCGCCCAGGGAAAACCGTGTCAGGATCACGCGTCGCCGCACCCGCCGATATTTTGATTAGCCCGCCACGCCAAGCATCGATCGGTTTCCGAATCGTCGCCAGCGTGCTGATCATTGGGCATCTATGGGCAGTCGTTGGTCGGCCGATCGAGTTTGCGACACAAGGGCCATTTGGCACCAGCCCCTCCGCGACACTGTTTCGTGACCCCGTTCGCGCTTACAGTCAGTTCACATACCTGGATCATGGTTATGCGTTTTTTGCGCCTGATCCTGGCCCGAGCCATTTAGTTGCAGCGACCGTGACGGCTAAAGATGGCAAGGTGACCGAGTTGATGTATCCGGACTTGGGAGACCAGTGGCCGCGGTTGATGTATCACCGTCATTTTATGTTGTCGGAGTTTTTGAATAACATCTATCATCCGCCCGGTGAACCGCCGCCCGATATCGCGAACAATCCGGCGGCGGTGCGGGATTGGCGTATGGCGCGCCGTCGTTATGAATCGGTACGTGATTCGATTTTAGAATGTTTAAGAAAACAACACCCAGATTGTGAGATCACGATTCGTCGTTTGCAACATCGTCAGCCTGGACTGCCCGAGTTTTTTGAAGACAGGATCGCATTAGACGATGTTCGTTTGGTGACAACTCTGCTGGACGAAATCGAGATGCCAGAATTGCCACAGGCCTCAGAGGCTTTACCCACCAACGCTGTTGTGCCAATGCTTTCGCCGAATGTTCCGCAAGTTGCTGTACCAAGATCGACAGTTCCACGGTCTGCGGTTCCACGGTCGACATCGGTTGAAGAGATTCGTCCGATTCGTGACGAAGCGGCGCCGGAAGATCGAGTTCCAGTTGCTGACGCGGCGGAGGGTAATTGATGAGTATTGGACTTGTAAAAACAGCTGCGTCCGACTGGTTTGCAGACGCGATTAGCGGTTGGGACCGATTTTGGTTCACACCTCGATTGCCGCACACACTCGGAGTGATCCGAATCGCGACCGGGTTGATGCTGCTTTATTCACAGTTCGTGATCGCGTTGCGGTTGGGTGATTTTTTGGGCGATCAAGCCTGGGTCAACAATGCGACAATCGCTGGTTTGCATCGTGGCGACTTCGGGTCGTCAGATGCCGCGCGATCGTATCTTTGGAACTTGAACAGTCCGTCAGCGATTTGGTTGAACCATATTGTCACGATGGCCGCGTCGGCATGCCTGGCCGCAGGTTTTCTGACTCGCTTTACGGCGCCGCTGGCTTGGTTTTTGCAGTTAATGTTGGTTCACCGGTTGACCGGCACGTTGTTCGGATTGGACCAAATCACAACCATGCTCGCGATGTATTTAATGCTCGCTCCATCAGGCAGTGTCTACAGCGTCGATTCGTACCTGCGTCGTAGGATGGTAGAGTCCAAACGCACGACTGACTTTAAGATTTGGCTGTTCCCTGCTGCCACGCCCAGTGTCGCGGCAAACATCGCGACAAGACTGGCACAATTGCATTTGTGTGTAATCTATTTGTTTGGCGGGTTGTGGAAGGCGCGCGGCACGACGTGGTGGGACGGTACAGCACTTTGGTTTGCAGCGGCGAACGCACAATATCAATCGCTGGATCTAACTTGGATCGGTCGCTTCCCAGTAATCTTTTCGGCGCTGACGCACCTGACCGTATTTTGGGAAGTGTTTTATTGTGCACTGGTGTGGCCAAAGCATACTCGACCACTGATGCTAGCCATGGCCGTTGCGGTGCACGGGGGCATTGCGTTGTTCTTGGGGATGATCACGTTTGGCACGATGATGATTGTGGCCAACGCGATCTTTATAAGCCCAGAATGGATATCGAAGCTGACAACGCCCAAAAGGTAGCAGGCACAGTCCGTGTGCCTGCGAGAGGTTTGGCCCGGACTCGGATACCTGTTGCTTTGCGTCTGCGACTTTAGGCAACGCCTTGCGGATTGCGGTTGAGGCAGCGTCCGATGTGCCGAACGGCTTGTCGTAGTCGTTGCTCGTTTTCGACGAGAGCTAATCGCAAATAGCCTTCGCCGGCTGGTCCGAAACCGCTTCCCGGACTGACCGCGACATCGCCTTCTTCTAACAACTTCATCGCGAAGTCCATCGTGCTCATGGAACTGCGCCAGGGCTCTGGCACTTCTGCCCAGACGAACATACCGGCCCGCGGGGTTTGAACGTTCCATCCCAACCGCTTCAGACCGCTGACTAAAGCGTCGCGACGCCCCGCATAAATCAACGACTGGTTTTCGACCGCCGATTCGGTCTCACGCAACGCTACGATCGCGGCGATCTGGATCGCTTGGAACATGCCGTAATCGTAATAACCTTTCACGGTGCCAAGACCGCGAATCATTTCGGCATTGCCGGCACAAAATCCGACTCGCCAACCGGCCATGTTGTACCCCTTGCTCATCGTCGTGAACTCGACGCCGACATCCTTGGCCCCGCGCGCGGTCAAGAAACTGGGCGGTTGATAACCATCGAACGCGACGTCAGCGTAGGCGAAGTCGTGGATGACCAAGAACCCGTATTTCTTTGCCAAGCGTACGACTTCGACAAAGAAATCACCTTCGATCGTTGCAGACGAAGGGTTGTGGGGGTAATTGATGATCAGCAATTTCGGCCGCGGCGTCATGTTCTCGCAGGTATACGCCACATTTGCGAGGAACTTGTTCGGATCAGCGACTTCCAGGGCGACAACGTTGCCCGACGCCAAAATGACTCCGTACATATGAATCGGGAAGTATGGCGAAGGGATCATCGCTGTGTCGCCGGGGCCCATTAGCGCCAGACACATGTGCGAGAAACCTTCTTTACTGCCCAAGCACGAAATGATTTCGCTGTCTGGAT
>DNWZ01000746.1 GCA_003506095.1 Planctomycetaceae bacterium
TCCGCCAGTCATGGGCTAACGCAGGATGGCCGTTCATTGATTTATCACCTTGGTAGCAAGTGTTGAATTTTGGATGTAATGACAGGATGCGATAGAAAAACCGATTGTTAATTGTCGTTCTTTATGATCCCTCAAGGTGAGCTCCTCCTCCTATCTAGTAGTTCTTTGCTTCACCTCTCATGAATGAAGGGTTCGATACCACAAGGCCTGCCCCCACGATCTCCGAGCCAGCCTTGAAGCTCAGCGACGCGTTGAAGAAATGCACCTTGGGTTTCCCAGGGACAGAAATCAACGGTCGGTGGCTCGTGTTCGTGACCGTAAATTTTTTTGAGCATTGGATATTCACAGAGCCACATCACCCGAAGAAAGTTTTCGATAGCTCCGTTTTCGAGTCCAAGCTTTCGAAATTGTTGTTCTGCAGTTTTTCCAGTTGGCTCACTGAAGTTCAACGTCTCGAACAGAAGACGATTGGTGAAAAAGACTTCGTCTGGTTTCAAAGGGGAGTCTTCCTTCATTGCATTTCTCATTGATAAGTAAGCGTTCGGAAATAAGTTCCGGATTTCGCAACCCGATGCGTCAGTTTTGAAGTTGCGCATTTTGGCTGAGGGGCAAAGCCCCGGACGTTTACCCAGCCCAGCCTGCAGGGCTGGGTAAAGCGAAACAAGACCGGATGACAGGGCCAACGGCCCGGACGTTTGCTGCGCGGGCCAGCCCGGACGCCGGAAACGGTCGGACCTTCGGCCCTCAGGATTATTTTTGTCGGTTACCCAGCCCGTTGGGCTGGGCTATGTAAACTGCTAGGCCGTTGGCCGAAGAAGTCGGATGTGCGCGACTTCAAAAGTGACATGTCAGGCTAGGAGTGTTTTACCCGACGCAAATATGGAAGTTGTTTTCGAACTGTTCCAAAAGTTCGGTGTCGGTGACACTGTCTACCCGAATTAACCGACCAAGACGGGTCAGAGTGCTTTCGATTACTCTGAATTGTCAGCTATTCCTTTTTTGAGCTTCTCGATAACACCGTCTTTCAATTCCAATGGGCTCAGAACTCTTACATGACCGGTCCAGCCAAGTATCCATCTTTGGATTTCGTCAATCCCATCCACTGTGAACTTCAATGTCACGCTACCATCCCGATGTTTCTTCTCTGACTGGGTGTGGTGCCAATTGGTCTCCAAAACCGTACGAGCTACACAGGCATCGAAGCGTAGTTCTACCTCGTAGGTTGTTGCCCCACGATAAACCGACCATGCGTTTCCAAAGTACTCGCGAAGATCAAAGTCGTTTGGACGGTCGGCGATGGCCTGCGTTTGCCGAAGGCTCTTGAATCGAGCGGCACGAAACGTCTTCACCCGCGTTTCTCCCTCGATATGGCCGATGACGTACCAAGCTTGTTTCACCAAACAGAGACGGTAGGGATGAAGCGTCAGTTTGGCCGGCGAGTCTTCGTAAGGTGAGTCATAGACGCCTGTGATTTGATTCGTGCTAAGCAAGGCAAGTTGAATTGTCTTTAAGATTTCGCCGTGTTGACTATGGTCGGCCAGTTTCAAATCGAGCACATCGACCAAACGCATCGCGTCGGCGATGATCTGTTTGGTCTCGTCTCTGGACGTTGACGCCAATCGAGTTGTGGTAGGGCTGGCTCCCAAGCCAATGTTCAGCCCGGGAGCTTTCGAGAGCGCCGTAGCGATCGCCTGCCCGAGTGCCTCTTCATCATTGAGCATCAACGTCGGGAACCGGAAGTCCGACCGGACCCGGTAGCACTGTTCTTCTTCGCTGAAGTAGAACGGAACGCCGCAGAATTCCAGGACATTCAGATCGCGATGAACGGTTCGGGCGGAGCACCCGAGTTCCTGTGCAATCGCAGATACGTTCCACCGTCCCCGCGACTGGATCAGGTTCAAAATGCGTAAAACACGAGCAATTCGCTCGCTTTGCTTAACCCGCCGATCCGCATCCCGCCGACCCGGAATGTTTATCGGCACCGATGTTTTTTTCTTTGCCATGGGAGCATTGTACCGGACGGTGCTGACATGGTTGGGTCAGATGCTAACTACTGATTCGAGACCAGCCGTCGCCAATATTCTCGAATAGATGGATTTGGCCGAGTTGCGAGAATCCGCTATTCCGATCGTTAATCTTCGCAACGATTTCAAGGGTGATCCTGCGAGTCTTATCCTTCGTCTCTCCCGATTGCTCGATGCTGAACACCGCTAGATCAACTTTGTCGGTTTCAACCTCATTTAGTGGGTATTGCTGCTTGATTCGGGTAATTTGATTTCTCGTTGCGATCTCTGAGCCATACCACATGACCTGCAGTAAAGCGCCGAATAATTCACTATCACCACGAATCTTGACCTCGCCCGCACAAACACGCCTTCCGCATCCCAAGAGAAGATCCATGCCGCCTCGACCAGACGTGGACGCACTCTTGCCATCGCTAAACTTCGCTTTTGGCGTTCGGAGGGTTGCGATTTCCCTATCAAGATACATGAATTTCTGGCCCAGGAAGTCCACCGGAGTCTGAAAAAGCTTCTCAAAGTAGGCGGCTGCGTCGGTCGTCCTTCCAATCGCTGAAATCTTGCTCGGTGATGGAGGCAGCTGTTTTCGTCTGTTCAGATGGAAGGGGCCATCGAATTCGTAAGTCTCTAAAAGTTTTACCGATGAATTCCACAGTTCACGCAAAGCGTTAAAATCACCCGCGAATCGCTTCGCTTCTTCACGTTGACGGGTTTTGGTGAACGAACAGCTCTTGCGGAAGCTGCGGAATGGTGTGATTGGGACTTTTGTCATGCATGCACTCCTGATGATCGATTGGATCTGCAAATCGGGTTCGACGTGACCCTCTTTCCAGCAAACTGCGAAGTGTAATCTACTCGAGAACGCCTAACCAATGTCTGAAGACTCATCAATTCTCTGAGGAGATAAAGGAAGCAGCATCGTTGGCTTCTCGTTCCATTAAGCATGTGCACTCGTACGATTACGATTGACCAACCGCTTCCAAAGCACCCGCTGTTTCTCCCTGTTAGCAATGATTGCGATCGAACGAACCTCTCGTTCGCGGAAGCGAGGGACGGGGTCGGTGGTGGGTTCTAGGTCGAGGATCGCTTGCTGGATGTCGGGGGCGAGGTTGGTGAGGTTGATGATCTGCGTTACGCGGGCGCGGGTGATTCCGGCGACACCGGCGATCTCGGCTTGGTCTTTGACTTGGCCAGGCGCAAGCAGGTGCTCACGTCGAATTGCCAACCGGTCCAGCAGGATTTGCAACTCGACGATTAACGTGGTAGGCCTCCTTTTGTACGGCGACATGAGTGCCGATAGAATAGAGCAACGGTTCCGTCACGATGCCTTTTGCTCCGTTTAAGAATCTGAGATGTTTTTCCCGTTCTCGTACAACTCGATGAGTTTGTATGGATGGGCAATGTCGTCATTGCTGTAAACGATGACGTACGGCAGACGCTCAATGGCAAGCTTCAAGTTCGCTTGAGTTCGCTCAAATCTTGCTCGGAGTTTTTCATCAGGAACGTCGTGGCCGCCTTGGCTCACACGCATCGCAACTCGCTTGATCGATTGATCGGGACTATCGATCTGGTTGAAGATGAGAACCACTGTGTAACCGAGAGCAGCGTAGGTAGCGAACTGGTCGACTTTCTCACCGACTGGATCTGATAATACCGTCTCAAATATGAAGCTCTCTCGCTGTGCGGTGAGTGCCGATCGCAACGACGAAGCTAACGCGGCTGCTTCGTACGCGTTCACACTGAGTGATTCCGCCAATACATCGGCATTGACAAACCGCAGCCCAGAGTCTGCCAGAAAGCTTTCATAGAACGTCGACTTACCGGCACCGTTCGAACCAGCCAAGACAATGACGATGGGACGCTTGTCGAGAAACTCAAACGGCAGGCTCAACGGTCAACTCCATTCGCTTTGAACTCGCGACCAACGAAGCGACCCACTGTTTCTGTTCCGTCTTCCTCGATTCGGCAGATTAGATCCGGGCGATCAGGCACCGGCTTGTAATGTGGATAGGGACGCTTCTTGAGAGTAGCCTCTAGCCGCTTGCGACCTTTGGCGGTTTCAACCTCCGATAGAAGTTGCGATAGCGGCCGCTCTCCTCCAGACATCTGCAACGCGAGAGCTTGATCACCGCGCAGCAGCGGCTCGATCGATTTTCCGAGCCCCGCCCAGAATTCGATCTGGCCGGCAATACTTCGCTGCGAAAACGGCACGACCGCTCGAGCATCGTCGACAAGTTCATCCGAAAGTTTGACTGGCTGTCCCATGCTATGCCTCCAACCAAATGGTAGCATTTTGCTACCCATGAGTCAAGCCGGTACTTTTTGCGATAGAGTTTGATTGCGGCTGCTTGTATGGTCTGTTAACGTCTTTCAATCCATCCATCGCTTGGTCGCCAATACTTGCCGAACTGCATGCCTTGACTTGCTGCTTGGGCAGGCGGCATCAAGAAGCTGGCAAGGCTATTGGAAATCTCGGAAAGTGAAAGATCGTTGCTGTTCAGATTGGTCTTGCGCAAAAACGCGTTCCACTGAAGCGACTTTTGCTTGTCTTCAGAAAACTCAGTCGTAAGGGCAAGTGGAGGTGTTGTTGGGATACTCGTCTTTCGACGTTCGAAAGTTGCACTGATGGCCTGACGTACGATCTCTCCGTCGAATTCAAATTGCGTACAAAGCGTGAATAGATCGAAGAAGTCTTTCATCCGACTGTTCGCAATACCCAGCATTACCATGGCCTGGAACTTTTCGGCAACAACTGTTTCTCTTGGATAGGATTGGAGCTGCGGAGCGGGCAGCTCAAGAACTGTCGGAAATACAATGAGCTGTGAGCTTGGAGTGATTGCATCACCAAACCCAATGTCTACTTGAACAGGAATACGCGCGGAAGCTAAAAACGCATCGAACTTCATTCGGATGCCTTCGTACTCCTCGTCTTCCTTCATCTTCGCGGCAGAAACAGAATCGGCAACAAAGACTAGC
>DNWZ01000354.1 GCA_003506095.1 Planctomycetaceae bacterium
CAGAAGACTCGCGAGTTTGAGTTTCATCCGGGACCGGTCTTTTCGGACGTTTTGTTGGCGGATGAGATCAATCGCACAACTCCGCGAACACAGAGCGCGCTGTTGGAGGCGATGGCCGAACGTCAAGTGACGATCGACGCGGCACCGCATCCACTGGTCGATACGTTCTTTGTGATCGCGACACAAAACCCGATCGACAGTCACGGGGCGTATCCGTTGCCCGAAGCTCAATTGGACCGATTCGCGATGCGGCTGGAGATCGGGTATCCGGATCGCGAAGCGCAAATGGCGATGTTGGCGGCGACGCCACGCGAGTTTGCGGTTGCCGAGCAAGGCGAACAAGCGGTGGCGAAATTGTCGATCGACCAGTTGCGTGATTTGCAGCGCCGGGTCGCCGGTGTTTCTGTCCATACCGCGGTGCAAGGCTATTTGATCGACTTGGTCGAAGCGACTCGAAAGCATGAGTCGATCGAGTTGGGAGTCAGCCCACGAGGAATGCTTTCGTGGCAACGTGTCGCCCAAGCGTGGGCGTTTTTGAAAGGTCGCGACTTTGTGACTCCGCAAGATATTCAAGAAGTCGCGACGCCCGTTTTGTCAGTGCGATTGGTCGTCCGTTCGGGCACGTCCGCGTCGGTGATTAAGAGTTTGATGAGTGAAACAACGGTTCCGGATTATCGATGATGAAGCCTCTCCCATTCTTATCGATCATGATGTTGGTGGTCGTCGCTTCAACCGGTTGCGGCAATCCATCGCAAGACGGTGATTATGAGAAAGTTGAGCATTTTGTGCCGGCTCATTGGCCAAACGATTTGCTGGATGCTTCGGCAAAAATAGAAGAACGCACGTCGCAGTTGAAGGGACAACCGGCAACGGATGCGAAGGCCATTGAAGACCAATTACGAGACATCGTCGGTTGGGTTCCTGAGATTGCGGCTGACACCGATTTGACCGAACAGCAATGGAACCCGATTTATTTTGCCAGTGAAAAACTTTCCAAGCGTTTGGCAAAAATGCCTCGACCGCTTGATGATGCGACGCTAGGGGCGATCGAAGACTATCGCAAGCTGCTTTCCGAAACCGCCAAGCTGTTGCCACCGGAAGAGGTTGCGGAAGTTGATCCGGATGAGGTGCCGGATGAAACGTCAGTCGAAAAGACCAGCCAACCGGTTGCGGCACCGCTAGAAAATGCATCGGAGGATTCCTAATGAGTCTGATACTGTTGTCCGCTGCGGTGCGAATGTTTCAAGGTTTGGTCGCCGCGGCACCCACGCTGCTGGTCGGATTGTTTATCGCTGCGGTGTTACGCTACTACATTGGCCCAGCTGACACGCGGCGAATCTTTGGTGGCCAGTCGCTGCGCAGTCTGCCGCAATCGTGGCTGATCGGCATGCTGTTGCCGGTTTGTTCGATCGGAGTGTTGCCGATCCTGCGGGAACTCTATCGGGCGCGGGTTCGCCCTGGCGCGATGACCGCGTTTGCCCTTTCGGCGCCGCTTTTCAATCCGCTGTCCTTGCTGTACGGATTAACGCTTTCGCGGCCGATCGTGATCCTCAGTTTCGCCGCTGCTTCGCTCGTTTTAGTAACGCTGCTCGGCACGATCTGGGACCGATACGCTGGCGATCGTGCGTCGCGAACCGAAGAAGAGTTAGAAGCTGCCGACAAAGAATCGACAGGCGAGGATGGCCCCGCGCCGGAAATCATTGGGCTGCGACGAATGCTCGCATTGTTCGTGTTTTCGGCCCGCGAGCTGGTCGGGCCCGCCGGGCTTCTGACGCTGATCGCCTTGACGGGACTAGGCCTGCTGGGCGCGGTATTGCCATTTTCGGCGCTGCAGTCTTCGTTTGAAATGAACGATCCGTGGGCGCCGGCGCGAATGACGCTTCTAGCGATCCCGGTCTATGCGACACCGATGCTGGCGATGGGGCAACTCGGAATGATGTTCGTCCATTCCAATTCGCCGGGCAGCGCACTGGCGTTGCTGTTGCTTGGCACTGGATTGAACTTCGCCACGCTGTTTTGGTTCGTGTCACGCTATGGAATCAAGGCGACATCGGTTTGGTTTGCATCGTTGATCGCGATCGTGTTGGCTGTCTCTTATGCGATCGATCGGCCGCTGATATTGCCGGGCGCCGAACCCGCTGGGCACACTCACGCTTTCGACGTCTATGCGACTCCGTTTGCAACGGCCAACGGCTTAACATTCGATTCGATTCGTGACACGGCGTTTCGGCCGTTGCAGATTTTTGAATGGGCAGGTTTTTGGGGGCTGGCGATTTTCGCGCTCTTCGGATTGTTATTTCGATTCGCGAAAGTCGACGAACAACGCTTTGCTTGTGAGAATCCGACGGAGGTCGCTTCCTATGACATGGTGGTCTCCAAGTCGGTTATCGGGGTCACGATGCTGGTAGGTTTGATCGCGCTGAGCGTCGTCGGCTGTTTCGCATATTACCCACCGCCCAAGGTTTGTTTGGACGAGATTTCGGTGGCGAGAGGTGAAGCGTATTCCGCGGCCCGATCGGGCAGTGCCGATCTAGCAATTCACTGGATCGAGCAGATTGAGGATTGGAGCCGAAAGATGGAAGTCGGCGCGTTCATCCGGACGGGGGAACTACGTCCCTACCAACGAATGCAGGGTAAATTGATCCGCAAGAAACTGGAATTGCTGGAACATGAACTGGAGCATGATCCGTACGAGCAACCGGAGGTCGACAAGATGTTGCGTGAAATGTTGCGGACCGACCAACGCTGGCGCGACGCATTTCGCTGAGTCTACCCATGCACAGCGACAAACACTTCTATGAAATCTTCGAAGTCAACCCGCAGTGGCTGTTTGAGCTGACAGGGCGAGAATCGCCTGGCCCCTGCAAGTTTGTTTCCATCACGCTCAAGGCGATCGAGCGACGAAGCGACGGACTTTTGCTGCCCGAACAGGCAAACAAGCCGATCACGATCGCTGAACTTCAGATGTACTCTGACGACGAGGTTTACCTTCGCACCGTGATCGAAATGGCGATGGTGCAGGCGGAGCATCCGGGTCGTCCGATCGAAGGCTTCGTCATCTTTGCGTCCAGTAACCTCGACCCACGTACAGCCCCGTGGACCCGTGTCGTTGCGAGCTATTATCTCGATGAATTGCTCCAGCAGCTCGCCCAGCACACACCCGAGCATCCGTTGGTCGCAGTATTTCAACCTCTGATGCAAAGCGACCGGACGGTTCTGGAACGTGAGGCCGCGAGGTACTACAATCAAATTACCCAGGGCGTTATCGATGATCGTCAGCGGACACGCTTGCAACAGGTGTTTGTCGACTGGCTTTTGCAGCGGTTTAGCGAACGAGGAACAAAGGGGATAGAAGAAATGTTGATTGGCCAATTACCCAACTTGCGAGATACCCAAAGCGGCAAAGAATTGATTGCGATCGGCAAGGTAGAGGGCATTGAAAAGGGGCGGCGGCAAGGCGAAATGATCGGCGAGATCAAAGTGCTGCAGGAGGTTCTTGGGTTGGAGCAAACCGATGCGGATGTTCTAGCAGAGCTAAGTGCCGAAACCTTACTCACGCAGCTCACGGATTTACGGGCTCAGTTCCACCGGCGGTGAACATTTCGTGCCGGATTCATCGACGATTCGGCGGACAGAAAGCAGGCCCATCCAGGAACGAAGTGCATCGTCCTGAGCGGCCGCTGATCTGATCAGCAAGCCAGTTGCTGGCCGCAAGCTGCTGCCGTCGCCGAAATCCGCTGTAGGTGCGGGAATTGTGCGAACTTTTAAGGATGCTTCACCGTTTCGCACCATTGGCACCCGCTGGATGCATACTTCCAACAATTGATTGTCGTGCAAACAGCAGTGCGGAATCAGGACGTGCCGACTTTTTGAGCCGGTCCAAAAAGGGCTCTCTTGTGGCCCAGGTCAGCAAGAAGTGTCATTTTTACGTTGATTTGTGGGCTCTCCGCACGCTAGTTCCCTTGACCACAGGCGATATGCCCCCTACATTCTCGCCCGTTCGCGGACAACCCATACGGCCAGCGTAATGCAATTTGTTTGGCTAGCCGTAAACCGCACCCAACCCCCAGTAGAAGCTACTAACCGAGAGAGAGCATGGCTAGCGAAAAGATGGTTTATTACTTCGGCAAGTCGAAGACCGAAGGCAAGGGTAAAGCAAAGGCGCTGCTGGGCGGCAAAGGCGTGAACCTTGCCGAAATGACCTCGATCGGCTTGCCAGTCCCTCCTGGTTTCACGATCACCACCGAGTGCTGTGACTCGTACTACAAGAACAAAAAAACGTTGCCCGCCGGCTTGATGGATGAAGTTCACGAAGCCGTCAAAATGCTCGAAAAAGAGCTCGGCAAGAAGTTCGGCGATAACGAAAACCCGTTGCTGTTCTCGGTCCGAAGCGGTGCCGCGGCAAGTATGCCGGGCATGATGAATACGATTCTGAACCTTGGCCTGAACGACGCCGCGACCGAAGGCTTGGCCAAAGCGACTCGGAACGAACGTTTCGCCTACGACGCTTACCGCCGCCTGATCAACATGTTCGGCGACGTCGTGTTGGGTATGGAACACCACACTTTCGAAGAAGCCTTCAACAAGGTCAAGGCAAAGTACAAGGTTACCGAAGACACCGATGTGCCGGCCGAAGGCTTGAAGCTGCTTTGCGAAGAGTACAAGGCGGCCGTGAAGAAGCACACCGGACACGAATTCCCGCAAGATCCGGTCAAGCAGCTGCAGTTGTCGATCGAAGCCGTGTTCGGTTCGTGGATGACCCCGCGTGCGGTTCGTTATCGCGAAATCGAAGGCATCCGCGGATTGCTCGGTACTGCCGTCAACGTCCAATCGATGGTCTATGGCAACATGGGCGACGATTCGGGAACGGGCGTCGCTTTCACGCGTAACCCAAACACCGGCGAGAACAAGTTCTTCGGCGAGTTTCTGATCAACGCCCAGGGCGAAGACGTCGTCGCAGGCATCCGAACGCCACAGCCCGTCGCCGAAATGCCGAAGTGGAACAAGTTGATCCACAAGGAATTGCTGGACGTCAAAAAGACGCTCGAAGATCACTACAAGGAAATGCAGGACATCGAGTTCACGATCGAACGTGGCAAGCTGTACATGCTGCAAACGCGAACCGGCAAGCGAACCGGTGTTGCGGCCGTCAAGATCGCCTGCGATATGGTCAAGGAAACCTTGATCGACGAAAAGACTGCGGTTTTGCGAGTGCCCGCAAACGACTTGACTCAATTGTTGCTGCCAAGCTTCAAGCCGACTGCCCGCAACGCAGCGGACGTGTTGGCCAAGGGCTTGCCCGCGTCGCCAGGTGCGGCTGTCGGCAAGTTGGCTTTCTCGGCCGAAGAAGCGAAAGAACGCAGCGATGCCGGTGAAGCGGTCATTTTGGTTCGCCGCGAAACCAGCCCCGAAGACGTCGACGGCATGCACTGCTCGGCCGGTATTTTGACCAGCACCGGTGGGATGACCAGCCACGCCGCTGTGGTCGCTCGCGGTTGGGGCAAGTGCTGCGTCGCCGGTGCAGGCGATGTGCATATCGACGAAAAGGCCAAGAAGGCGACGATCAAGGGTCGTGTTTTCACCGGCAAGGATACGATCAGCCTCGACGGTACAACCGGCGAAGTGATGCTCGGGTCGGTCGAAACGCAAGAGCCGAAGTTGTCGGGCGATTTTTCCAAGTTGATGGAGTGGGCCGATAAGTTCCGCCGCTTGGCGATCCGCACCAACGCCGACTCGCCAGCAGACAGCAAGCGAGCTCGCGACTTCGGTGCCGAGGGGATTGGCCTTTGCCGCACCGAGCACATGTTCTTCGAAAAGGATCGTATCGGTCACATGCGGTCGATGATCATCGCTGACAACGAAGAGGACCGCCGTGCGGCGCTAAAGAGCTTGCTGCCGTTTCAGCGAAAAGACTTCGAAGGCATCTTCAAGGCGATGGCCGGATTGCCCGTCACCATCCGCCTGCTAGATCCGCCGTTGCACGAGTTCTTGCCGCACGAAGCAGGAGCCCAGAAAGAATTGGCGATCGACTTGGGCGTCAAGCCAGCGACGATCAAGGCTCGCACCGAAGCGTTGCACGAGCACAACCCGATGCTCGGCCACCGCGGTTGCCGATTGAGCGTCACGTATCCCGAAATTCTCGAAATGCAGGTTCGTGCGATCGTCGAAGCGGCCATCGCTTGCACCAAGAAAGGTATCGATACTCGCCCTGAAATCATGATCCCGTTGATCGGTACGGCAGCGGAATTGAAGCTGTTGCGTCAAAAGACCGAAGAGACGATCGCGACGGTTGTGAAGGAGAAAAAGTTCGAGGGCGAGCTGAACATCCTGATCGGCACCATGATCGAAATCCCGCGTGCCGCCCTGACCGCAAACCAGGTCGCCGAATACGCCGACTTCTTCTCGTTCGGCACTAACGACTTGACCCAGATGACGTTCGGTTTCAGCCGCGACGACATCAACGGTTTCTTGCCACACTATCTGCAACAAGACCTGTTGTTGGTCGACCCGTTCCAATCGCTCGACGTCAGTGGTGTTGGCCAATTGGTCGAGATGGGCGTTACCAAGGGCCGCAGCGTGAAGAATAAGTTGAAGGTCGGCATCTGTGGTGAACATGGTGGCGATCCGGCATCGATCGAGTTTTGCCACTTAGTCGGCTTGGATTACGTCAGTTGCAGCCCGTTCCGTGTTCCGATCGCTCGCTTAGCAGCAGCTCAAGCGGCGTTGAAGAACAAGTAATCCATCCGTTTGGCGCTCAGCCATCCGTTGGACGCGGCGCTGGTTTATGGTTCAATAGCATCGGGGTGCAAGCGGAAACGTTTGCACCCCGATTTTGTTTTCAACACCCCCACTTTTTCACATAACAAAACCATGTCTGATATTTACTCACGGTACGACGAAGTCGAAAAGTTGATCGACGACGAAATGTTTCCGCAAGCGATCGAAATCCTGACCGGCATCATCGCCGAAGACGATACGTTCGTGCTGGGCCACTTAGCACTCGCCCGCGTTTACACCAAAACGGGCCAGCATATGGAAGCGATCGCTCACGCCGAAAAGGCTTGTGAATTGGAACCGACCGATCCGTTCAACTACACCGCGTTGAGCGTAACCTATCAACGTGCATGGGCGGGGACCAACGACCAGCAATACATTACCAAAGCCGAAGACGCGATGGCCAAATCACGCCAGGTCAACCAGGGGTGATCCGACGGGGATCCTCCTAAGCAGGTCGGAAGGAATCAATCGGTCTAACGAGTACGAAAATCTCCTTTGGGAGAGTCAGCCTCTCGGGGCCGGAGAGAGCCTTCCCCGGCCCCGGAAGATCGACTTATTTGTGCAGCCCTGTTCAAGCCCCTACGAAGCAACGCACCAGTTCACCGCCAATGATTAATTCCATCAAACCTTTGAAACAAAGAATGAATATGTCGCCAGCGAGTTTCTTCTACCGACTCGGCTCTCTGATAACCCTTACCACGATTGCAATCACCATCAGCATTGGGATGCAAGGAAACGCATTGGCGCACCCTGGTCACGGTATCACGCATGGCGGCGACACCCCGGCTCACTACCTGCTCGAACCGTCACACGGAATCAGCGTCTGGATCGTTATAGCCGCAGCGCTGGCCGCACGGTTCATCATCAGCCGCGCGTTGGCAAGCCACAAGCCAACGAGTAACTGAGCCGTTGATTAAAACAGAGGGGGCCCATGTCCTAGGGCCCATGTCCTGTTTTCGGGTAGCCGCAAAGTCGACTCACCTCCGAAGGGCTAGCCCGAGTTTCAAGTAAGCAATGACAATCAACTGCCAGCAGTCGAAATCGCTTCTTGCAACTTGCCGTCAACCAATTCGGCGCGACGGCTCATCGCTGCGGCTAACGCGTCGCTGTGTGTTACCGCGATCAGCATCGCTCCGCTTTGCTTCTGCAGATCTAATAACAATGCCGTGATCACTTCGGCGGTTTTGCGATCAAGGTTGCCGGTCGGTTCGTCGGCGAGAATCAGCACGGGATCGCAGAACAACGCCCGCGCGATCGCAACCCGTTCTCGCTCGCCACCCGACAATTGCCCTGGTAGATGCGTGATCCGATCGCCAAGTCCGACTCGCTCGATCAAATCTTCGGCGCGTTCAAAATCGTCCGCCACCGCTGAACCCGTCGCCAGTGCCGGAATCAAGACATTTTCGAGCACTGACAATTGTGGCAGCAGATGATGGTCCTGGAAAATGAACCCGATTTGTGAATTGCGGAACTCTGCAAGCCGTTTTTCGCTCAGGACAAATGGGTCGGTAGCACCCAGATCGACGCTGCCCGAATCGGGCTGGTCCAACGTTCCCAAGATCTGCAAAAGCGTGCTTTTGCCACTGCCGCTTGGGCCGACCACGGCCAGCGATTCGCCAGACGTCATTCGCAGCGATAGATCTTTTAAAACTTCTAAGCGGTCTTCACCACTGTGATAAGTTTTGCACAACGCTTGGACCGTTAAACTTGTCATCCTGTGGCTCCGTCATTCCGGCTGGAGATACGCTTGGCAAAGAGCTAACAATGCCAAGCCATAAAAGGTGTATTCGACATCGACTTC
Organism: Planctomycetaceae bacterium; assembly: GCA_003506095.1. GTDB lineage: Bacteria > Planctomycetota > Planctomycetia > Pirellulales > Pirellulaceae > UBA6163. Next base: position 8,579 of record DNWZ01000354.1, read on the forward strand.
TTGATCAAAGGCAAATCCGTGAAAGCCGCCCAACGGGTTTCCGTTATCACCGCGCTGCATCGACAATGCATATTGGCGCAGCCCGTGTAAATGCAGCTCGCCCGTCGCTTCCAAGTCGCACATCGTCACCATGCCCGTACAACTGCTCAATAGGTCCGCCAGCGAGATGCGGTCATTGGCCGACAGCCCGCCTTCATCAGTCCGCATATCGGCCAGGAAGTCGATCGTCGCCTCTTCACTAGAAGGATCAAGCCGGCCGAGTGTCTTGAGCGCTCCGATACCCGCCGCGGTCGGGTTAACGCCTGCACGTTTAGCGACGCGAATCTCACGAAACCCACCATCAACGACGCGCTGCGAGTTTAGAAATCTGATAATGGAATCGGTGTCCGGTGGTTGGTAACCGATCAGCTCGAAACACAATAGATTGAGAAACGTTTGATAGGTGCTGCCCGCGTTGCCGCCTGGTGTTTTGTTATACCCGCCGTCGGCACCGCGCAGCGATTCCAGGGTGTCGATGATACGTTGGTGTGATCCCGGGATACCTGCCAGCACTTCGTGGCCGTGCGTCATTTCAAGGATCGACCCAGCCATCACCAGCGACACCAGATCCACGACGCCAAGGTTGTCGGGAAAACGTTCTTGCAAAAACGTCGACGCACGTTCGGCGACCTCGTCCGTGATGCCGTCAACGACCAACAAGCCTCGCAGTGCGAACGCGGTGTAATAGGGGTCGCTTTCGCCTTCGCGACCGGCAAACCCACCATCGCTGCGCTGTTGTTGCTGCAACCAATCGCGATGGCAATCCCGTATCGCCGGTTCGAACAACGACGCGCCCGCAGCCAGTCGCAACGTCAAATCGGTCAAGTAGCTCAAACAATAACCTCCCGGCACACCATCCAGCGATCCAGACGCAGGTTCACTCTGCGACGCGTTCGACCACGACCACGCACATATCGTCGTCCTGGAAACCGTCGCCGATAAACGAACGCACTGCAAGGACCAATCGATTCAGGATCGCTTCAGCGCCACCGCCCTGAGCCACACACTGCCGCACTCGCTCGATCGAAAACTGCTCGTCCGTCTTGTCCATCGCTTCGTTAATGCCGTCGGTATACATCACCGCTACATCGCCAGGCTTCATCACCAAATCGGTCGCCTGGTAACTCATTCCGCTGTCGATTCCGATCGGCAAACCCGATTCGTCCTCGCCCGGTTCGCTGGTTGTCCCTTCAGCAGTGTGATAAACCAGCGGAGCCATGTGGCCAGCGTTGACGATCTGGATTTTTTCGCTTCCGGGGTCGAGCACCATCAACAGGAATGTGACGAATCGCTCCAGTCCCAACTCGCTCATCCGGTCGTTCAACCGTTCGATTGCCGCAGCCACATTTTGATCGGCCGCCAAACAAAATCGCGTTTCCGCAGACAGTTTTGCCATGAACATAGCGGCCGCAACACCGTGGCCGACGACGTCAGCGGCGACAATTCCGTAACGACCGTCGGGCAACGGGATATAGTCAAAATAATCGCCGCCGATGTACTGAGCGGCCTGGTAATAACTGCAGACGCGATAGCCACTGATCGTCGGCGGATGCTTCGGCAAAAACGCCGCTTGCACCTCGGTGGCCAGTCGCAAATCCTGTTCGACTTCTTGGTTTTTCAACGCCTGTTCATGCATTTGAGCGTTGCGAATCACGATCGCCGCTTGGCCCGCGACACCCGCCAACAGGTCGACATCGTCTTCGCGGAATTGCCCGCGTCCTTCGGTCGAATCGACCTGCAGAGCACCAAACGACTCACCATCAGCACCCACCAGCGGAGCGCAAATCATACTTTTGATGCTGAAGTCAGCGATCGATTGGCTGGAATCGAAACGTTGATCGTTCGACGCGTCCAGCGACAGAATCGCGGCCTTGGTGCTCATCGTTTCGCGGATAATCGTGCGGCTGATGCGAACCGACTGGGTTTCGTCGTTAGCCCGTCGCATCTTGACCCATCGCGGAATCAACTGGCCTTGTGCGTCCTTCATGACAACGAAACCGCGGTCAGCCTGGGGAAAGATCTCGAACAGGCTGGTCAGGACTTTAGGCAACACGGCATCCAGCGCAAGCGCCTCGCCGAGATTTGAATTGATCTTCATCAGCGCCGCGAGTTTCGCTTCGGGCGTGGCGGAAATTTTCAGCCCATCGATACTACTGCGGAACTCGACCTTAGAAACCGAGGAGCTCTCACCCGCTTCGTCGTCGACCATGGTGACCCCAAAGGTCGACCCGGCAAACCTCATTTCGGGTCCCGCCAGGAACTCAGGAATCGTGTCAGAGTGATAAACGAGTTCGACTTCGCAAATCCGCACCCGGTCGCCCTCGCGCAGCGCTTGCCCGCCGTCGATCAGTTGGCCATTGAGAAACGTCCCATTTCGACTCCCCTGATCCTCCAGCACAAAGTCATTACCACGACGAATGATTTTCGCATGATAGCGGCTAACGGCGCCGACTTCGACGACGATATCACAGTCGGGATGGCGGCCAATCACCGTCTCGCCGTCCTTTAAATCAAATCGATTGGTCTCTCCGGACGGATCGAGCGTCGACATGAACGCCATAACTGGGGCAGCCTGAAAAGCGGGGATAGCGGGGCATAAGGTAGGAGCAGCTGAGGAGGATAACGCGTATCGGCCCAAGCCTCTCCAGTGCAGACGTGTCGGCCATCGGTCGACACGACGTCGATTGTAGAAGCCGCTGCGATGAAGCTCAATCGCCGCTAGAAAACAATTTCATTGAAAAAGCACGCATTTGAAACGCCCAAACGAGCGATAAAAGCAAAACCCGAACGCTTGACGTCAGCAGTTGCGCCGCCTAATTTTTGTTCACTCGATTATCCCGCCCCGATCGACCGAGACGAGTATCCAACGACACTCGTCCCCCCTGCCCGATAGTGTAATTGGCAACACGACAGATTCTGACTCTGTTATTCTAGGTTCAAGTCCTAGTCGGGCAGCTGCTTTCAAGCGCTTTCGGTTCGTCGTTTGAGCAACTTGGAACGGGCGACCGTTAACCCGTTTCGGCACATCGGACCTCGCTTCGACGTGTGACGCTCTGTGGGCAATGCGGACGTGCCGCCACTGGTTATGTCCGTTCGTTCATCGGTCAACTTTTCTAGATTTTTCGGTTGAGAGTGACCCAACGTGTCACAGCCCCGATTTATCGTCAGGCAATGTGTCCCTCGTTGCTTTCCATTGCGACTCGTGTTTGCTAAACTTCGACCCCTTCAATTTGGGGGGAATCGCATGGTTGATGTTGGAAGCAGACCTGGCCGCGATTGCGGACTTCCCAGGTTTTCACGGAGGATTGTTCGAGCAGAGCCAGTGGGCATACTTTTCGTATTTTGTCAGGGAGACTCCGATGAGCCAATCAACGGCGGCAATCACACCGGGCCAGATCGCTCGCGTTCGCCAAAGAACTTACCTGGTCGAGAGTGTGGCCAAACCGAAGCGTGCGGCTGACAGCACGCTCGTTCGACTCTCGTGCGTCGATGACGACAATCAAGGCGCGCCACTGGAAGTCCTTTGGGAAAAAGAACTCGACCCGCAAATCTTGACCGGTGAGGCATGGGAGTCGATCGCCACGAAAGGATTCGACGACCAGCAACTCTTTGCCGCCTACCTGAATACGCTCAAATGGAACTGCGTCACGTCGACAGACCCAAAGCTGTTTCAATCTCCGTTTCGCGCCGGCATCAAACTGGATGCTTACCAACTCGAACCGCTGCGAAAAGCACTCGTGTTGCCGCGCGTGAACCTGTTCATCGCTGATGATGTGGGTCTGGGCAAAACGATTGAAGCGGGACTGATCGCTCGCGAACTGCTGCTTCGCAAAAAAGTCAAAGAGATCTTTGTCTCCTGCCCACCATCGATGCTGTACCAATGGAAAGACGAGCTTGAGGCCCGCTTCGGCCTTACCTTCGAGATACTCGATAAAGAGTATATGAATCGCGTCCGTCGAGAACGCGGCTTTAGCGTCAATCCATGGAGCACTCATACCCGCTTCTTGATTTCGCATCGGTTGTTAATCGATGAGGCCTATGTCG
>DNWZ01000625.1 GCA_003506095.1 Planctomycetaceae bacterium
TCAAATTCGGAAATCGCTGGCTAAAACACTAACTTAGTAACGATTGCAACCAACTGCCAGGTGCAGACAGGCAGTGTTCGGCTTGCATATTTCGCGAAAAATCCTTTCCAGTTGGGACACATGTTGTCCCTGAGACCGCATTCGATCGAGCGAAATCCTCGGCAAGTTGTTAAACTGGTAACCCGAGACTTGCGAGTAGCACCGCCATTTTAAGCGAATTAACCCATGACGATGCCCGACGCCAATTACGTATCCGCAAACGGGCGAACGACTAATCTGCTTAACTTGTCCTGCGCGTTCGCGGGGGCAGTGCTAGCTGGATTTTTGCTGACTGCGACTCTGGCCTGCGCTGAGCAGCCACGCTTCACCGACGAACTTCAGGGTAAAGTAGTCAGCGTAGCCGACGGCGATACCGTCACAGTGCTTGTGAACAAGGAGCAAGTCCGAGTCAGGCTCGACGGAATCGATGCCCCTGAGTCGAACCAGAGCTTTGGTGCGCGAGCAAAACAGGCCTTGAGCGGCTTAGTTTTTGGCAAGACTGTTACGATTAAAAAGACCGGTACGGATCGATTTGGGCGCACGCTCGGTGTCATCATGGTTGGCGATTTGGATGCCAACGCCAAGATGATTGAGGACGGATGGGCTTGGCATTACAAGCAATACAACCAAGAAAATCGCCTAGCTCAGCTCGAGGACGCAGCGCGCCAGGCAAAACGCGGATTCTGGGCCGATCCGGCACCGCTGGCACCTTGGGAATTCAGGGCGAGGCAGCGCACGCCAGGCCCAGTACCCGAGACCTCGGACGGATCGCCACTTGCGTACTGGCTCAATGTCTCATCCGGTGTAAGGCACAACTCAACCTGCGAGCATTTCGGTCAAACTAAGCGAGGGCGCAGTTGCGGGCCAGATGAAGGCAGGCCGTGTGGGAAATGTGGAGGATGATTTGTAAAAAATGTTTAACCTTATTTGAGGTCGTGTATCCTAGCACGCATGTGCGCAAACGCCGGAAATAAATAAGCAGGCGGTCTTGCCAATTGGATCAGATGATGGGAGGAGCGACGAATATGTCAATTTAGAAGATTGGGCTATCGTTAGAGCGAGGGTCGGCCACGAATATTCTACGAATCGCTTTATTTCAGCGAATGATATACAAACCCTACTTATGGGGAGCACGGAAAAGCCGGAACTCGGATATCGCAAAAATAAAGCTAAAGCCATCCAACGTTTTAGAGGCATGTGCTCCACTCGGTATTCTTCATTACTTTACGTAAGAAATAATCGCGACATTAAATAACCTAACTCGCCATGTTAGTTATGATCAATAATTGTTAAAAATCAAGATTTCCATGCTTTTTATCATTGTTTGAGCGATGCGTTATTTGCCAATCACGTTTTGTAAATGATATTGAACCTAGAGACTTACCATTGGCGGCCCACGCGGCTCTCTTTTTATTTCCATGCCCGGTTGCTTTATACGCGTCTCGGCATTAAAAAAGCGGTTTATCTTTCATTGGTTTTTGTTGGCAGAGATGAGTGATGGTGCTTTCGAGATTCCGTCATGAGACGGCGAAGCCTATCCCGGCTCGTCGATATTGGGTTGGCGATGATACAACAGCAAATGCAGGCCCACGCCACCTAGTGACATTCAAAGAAACCGTATGGATCGATATCCGTCCGGTAAGCATAAGCGACGTGCAAAAGTGTATATTGCAGGGCGGATTAATACCAAGGAGGAAGTTTCCAACCACCGAGAGCCGCGCCGGAGTGGCGGCTTGTTCTGTTGATTCCTTGTTTCGAACCGTGCTAGAAACGACGATTCGAGTATTTAGTGCACCTAATCGGCCATTGGGCCTGCTTGGTAACTACCCTGCCTGTGGCTTGCTTTGGGGTGAGGCAGTTCAAGTTTGCAGTTTCTTTGGGGCTCGCCTGCCAACCGAGGCGGAGTGGGAGATTGGGCTAGGTTGGCACGGCGGGGCAGGCGGCTTGGAATTTCGTAACGCCACAAGCTGCTCCGCGATTGTTTCAAGAGTTGGTTGCGATTGCTATGCAGGAATCGTTCAGGAGTGGACGGGGTCTGAGTGGACTAGTCGTTATTGGGCAGATATAAACATAAATCACCCCAAGGCTTTGGCTCCGGGTTCCCAAGTTAGTGTTCGAGGGTGTTTGGCTACGGCAAATGTTGCTAGTCAATATGCGAGGCTAGCATTCGATATGGACGATGTGTCCGTGCCACGTATCTTCAGAAGGGCTTGGGACGGCGTGCCAGATTCCGAACCTCAGTATTCATCTTGACCGCGCTGTAGCTTCCACTTGAGATTTTGAATGAGCGATTCCTCCGGCCCTAAAAGGAAATTGACACAGTCGCCCCAAAAGGTGACTTGCCCGCATTGTTGGCTCGAGTTCGATCCAGCTAATGCCTTGTTTATTGCCACCCACCCGGAGCTTATTGGTGACGAAGTACTGGGCGAGCACCACTACAAAAGGCTTGCTCGGATCGATGTGATGATACGTGAGAGCGGTGTCACCGACAGCTATGGGTTTCCAATTCGCGACCGAGCCTGTCCACGATGTCGTTTACAGGTGCCTCGTGGAGTTCTGCGGAAAGGCCCATTGTTCGTTTCCATCGCGGGAGCGCCCTCGTCTGGCAAGACCTACTATTTAACTTCTCTGGTGCACACGCTGAGGAAGCAGCTGCCGCAGGAGTTTAATCTGCTTCTTGAATATGCTACCAGCGACGAGGTTGAACGGATTGAGAAACTTGTCAGTCGGCTATTTCATAGCCAACCAGAAGATCCCGTCTATTTGGACAAAACGCTCGAAAGCGGTGGTTCGGTAAACAATGTAATCAATTTAGGTGGACAACCAGTTGAGCTACCAAAGCCGTTTCTGTTTTCTATTCGACCAACACCTAGTCATCTTGATTTCCAGAAACTACATAGCCGACTGCACCAGACTTTGGCGTTATACGATTGTTCCGGCGAGCACTTCCAGTACGGAAGGCATCGTAATACTAGCAATCGGAGCTTTGGGCATTTTGCAAAATCGAATGCTGTTCTTTTTGTTTACGATCCATTGCAGGATACGCCAGCACTGAGCCGTTTGGCATCACTTTCGAAGGATCCACAGCTTCACAGCCAGAAACACGTCAGTCAGCAAGAGAAGACACTTGAGGCAGTGGTTCACCAATTGAGGATCTTGAAGCATCTGACGCCGGAAGCAAGAATCAAGGCGCCGTTACTTGTCGTTGTCCAAAAATATGACGTTTGGTGCCAACTGCTTCCCAATTGGGCTCAACTTGGTGCCACATCGATTGTGAAGTTCCCTTCTGAGGGCTCCTCGGGCGTAAACGTTGAACAGTTGAACCGGTCATCGCTACACATCCGAAAGTTTCTTTTCGACATTAGCCCCATGTTTGTCTCTCAGGCTGAAGCCAACTTTGAAACCGTCCGCTATTTCGCAGTAAGTGCACTTGGTACAAGTCCGCTTGCAATGAATATGGACGTTAGCGATGAGTACGAAAGTAAGACGGAAACTCGTTTATGCATACGCCCCAGAGATATCCAACCGTTTCGAGTAACGGACCCGATTCTATGGCTTCTTGCGAAGTGGAAGCTTATTCGTTTAGCGGAGTCGACAATTAAGGATCGAAAAAGCGTTCCTAGAGCTACAGTCATTGAGGGCTCGGACGAGAGCTTTCATGTCGTGCTCCCCGATTCCGGCCAACGCATTACGCTGGATAATCAATATGCTGAGAGTTTTATCAGTGATCCATATACCGGTGCGGAAGTATGGATACCGCGTCGCGGCGTTCAAAGCGAGAGGCCACGCGGTTTTAGCGGGCTCTTGTCCGGTTTGTCGCGGTTGTTACGCCGCGATAACTAGTTGAAAACATGAAAGAGAGTCATATGGATACTCAGAACTTTACAGATGACAAATCGCGACTAAAATTTGAGAGTTTGCCGGAAGCGATTGATGGATGTGAGCTTGCGGAGCTGGTTTATACGTCTGCGCCGCGGCTTCTAAAGTCGCAGGCTGGGCACCTTGGAATTGTTGCGGAAACAAGGGATTTTCCGTCAGAGGTTGTGCGACATCTTTCACGCTTTTGGTCGTATAGCTTGCCTCAGGAATTGAATATACCTGAGACGCAAGCGGCCCCAAGGTTCGTATTGTATCCAGTGGGCGGAGCGTCACAGGCGATTAGTCTTACTCGCGTTCAAAGCGCAGGTTTTGATCACACTGGGCGCACCAACCCAATCGCCCATCATTACGTTGCTGATTTTAAGGCTTTAGAAGCAAATGGCCTGGGCATCGCAGAGGTGGTGTGTTGGGCTTCATACGCCGAGAGGCTTGGACCAGAGAAAGCGTTTCTTAGCCGGTGGATTGGAGAGCCAGCATACCTTGAGAAGCGTCGAATACCGCGTTTCAAGTTTGCCTTATCACCATTTACTCTCATAAAAGAGATTAGCAATGCATTTTGCATCGGCCGGGAGGTTATGGAAGAGGCCGTGTTCGCTACAGCGGATGCGCTGCGTGGATACCGAACGAACCAACGCATGGTCGTAGTTGTTATAAAGCCAACAGACGCGGCGAGCATTTTACATTTCATTGGTGCGGTTCTCTGTATACTCCCTCGCAGTAAACAGTTGGATGTTACCGCTATTTCGCACGTTTGGGAGATCAATGATGCGCCCGCGGGTTACTCCTTGGCATTTACCTACCCTCGGTCACCTTATCTTGAGCGTATTAAACAGCGTCTTGACTCAAAAAAGCCAGTTGTTATCGATCTGGCGAGGGTGGTTCCGGAGATTCCGCAAGCAAACAGTTCGTATTTGTCGTTCGTCAGCCATGATCGTGAACAATGGGATTCGAAAGTTAATTTGCCCATACCGCGGCTTTTCGACCAAGTCGATCCTGCATGTGAACGGGAAGCTGCAACGTTTGAGTTTAAGCAGGCTTTAGCAGAGTGGGACTGGAATAGGACCCATGAGATGCTAGCGGCTCTTTGGTCTTCTCGACGCAGCTGTAAGTCACAGGGTTTGAGTGGTACGGGGTTAGATAGACTCGTCCATCAAGCCGGGGTGATCACGATCACGAAGCTTGCAGACGCAAGCGACTGGAGAACGCTTTTTTTAGTTTTCCATGATGAGGTTCTCCCGCGGCAGTTACGCCTCCTAGCGAGGGATGTTATTGAGCAGCACATAAGCGTGATCGCGGAGGTTTTTCCGGAATTAGTTGCGGCAGCAACTCTTGAACAGGAAGGCGGTAGATTAACGAAGCTTCTTGCCAGCAGAGCCGAAGTCAGCGTTGATCGTATTCTTTCTGCGGCTGATTCAAGAGCACTAAGTTTACCGGACGCGAATGTGACCATTGGGGTTTCAAACTGGGCCTTGCTTGGAAACATGGTTATTAGGCGTGCTTGGAATAGCATTTCGAACGCGTTATCAGCTGGCCAGCCACCATCACAGTTCTTTAGGCGAATCCTTGATCGACTCATCCCCTTGGCGATTGTCAAGGGCTCAAATTGTGATCTTGCAGCGCCGGTTACACATGACAAGCTGAAAGATGAACCCGGTTTGGAGTCTGTGCTTGTGCCAGCTTGGCGAATTGTTTCATATCAGATTCAAGGCGGCTCTTCACCGCACGGTCTATGCAAGCAGATTGTGGATGACTTGGTTTGCTGCGTTGACGTTGGCCCATCACCCGATTCGTGCGCAGAAGCAACCTTATCTGAAGGAGTGCAAGGCGCGCAGAAGCCTTGCGAAAGTGATTCTTAGTTGGTGGGGTCATGTGTACATTGGTTACGTCAAAGTGCTTATGGGGTGCGTAAATGAGCGGTGAGAAGCGATACAGACCATCGAAGCAGGTATCCGAGCGGGTTGCGAAAAATGCGGAAGTGCTTGCGGCCGCCGCTACTGCCAGGGCTGCGGAACAGAAACGGAAACGCGAAGAGCGACTTCGATTAGAGGAGGAGCAACGTGACGCCGAGCTATCTCGACTTCGCAAGCTGGCAATCGCTAAGGCTGCAGAGGAAGCGAGAGAAAGGGCTCGCACTATCGAAGCTGAGATACGAGCAATTGTAACTTCCTGCGAAGTAGAGTTTTCGGCTATCAGCATTCATCTCGATAAGCGGTTCTCTCATCAATTGGTTAAAGAGGCACTTGTCCTGGTCGACAAGGTCGGCAGTGCGAAACGGGATATTGCAGCTGTTCGAGAGTCGGCCGATGTGTACAAAACGGTCCTCGCCTCACATCTTTCAGCGATTAATGACTTTCAAAAGGCAGCGGCAGAGTGCAATGATGTTGTTTTAGGAGTTGCCTCTGAGAGACCGGTTCGAGATTTTATGCCTGACGCCCTGCGGAAGCTGGTTGAAAGACATAAAGATGCAATGTCAGCAATTATACTGCGAGAAATGGGGCCAATAAAGTCCTTTGAGCTTCTGCAAGAAATCATTGAATCGGCAAACCAGTTGATGGTTTCAGCATGCAAGATCGAAGCTGAATTTGAGAATCGAAACAGGCTTTTGGAGGCCACCATATCTGCCATCAGGAGTATGGGGTTCTATGTTGCGGACCCAAAGTTTGTCAATCCGAGTGAGCCTTTCGGGCCTGTTGCATTAATGGCCACTCGCGGAGCTGAGCGAATAGTGATTACGGTGCCACTTTCAGGTGAAATAGTGTCCGACTGGCAAGGGCTACCCGATGGAGTGTGCATACATGACTTTGTGTCTCTACTTGACAAACTAAAAGACAATGGTTTTCCGTGCGAATCGAGCGACCCGAAATTGGTCGTTTCACCCAAGCTTCTGGTAAAAGGCGCAAAGGCACTTCCCGGAAAAGCACCAGAGCAACGGAGCATCTAATGAGTAACAAATGGCGTTTAAGTCTACGCGATGCCCTCCTGCTAAATCCCTTGATTCTCGTTCATGGAAATTGCAAGGACGTGTTTTTGTTAGACGCGGATGAACGGACTAGATTACCAGAGGAGCTAGGTACAACGCCCGCCGTGACAATGGATGTTATTCTTGCTCTTGAGCTAGAGGCGTGTGGCGTGGATGCTGTTCTTCTTTATGACCCTGTAAACGGGGTTCGTATATTGCGAGGCAGCATGCACGAAACCGTGAATCGGTTGTATACCGGAGTGCAGGCAAGTTCAGCAGGCGACCGGTCAGATCAGCGCCCTTCACTTGCGCTACCACGGGCTGCGAATTCCACCCCCGAAAGCGACGCGTGGATGGTCCCCTTAGAGACGCATCAGAAGCCGCTGGACTTTCTTAAAACCGTACAGTCCCGTTTGTTCGCTGAGCAAAACACGCGAGTTGGTATTATCTGCCAGTTTGCTGACAGATATCTTCCTTTCTCGGATCGACAGGACACCGACGATCGGCAGCTATCAATGGTCGTTCAGAAGGCAGCTCTTGCTGCATGGGCGACATCAGCAGACGGTCAAATTGGCTCAAAATTGCTTTTGCTGTTTGATATGGAAGGCCAGATACCTCAAGAGTTAAATACCTTATTTCCCTTCGCGCGATCTGTACTTATTCCTCCGCCAGATTTACAGGATCGAGAGCATTTTTTTGGCGACTTCTTTAGCGTTTTTGATTCTGGATCTGAACCGCCTGTTGATTTAAAGAATGATACCGAGCAATGCAAACTTGCCGCGCAACTTTCAGATGGTCTTCGAATGCAAGATCTTTTCAGTCTCGCAACGCTCTCCCGCCGAGAAGGACTTGGACTTGGTCCAAAGCAACTACCGCAGCTGCTGTCTCGATTTAAATTTGGAACACGTGAGAACGCATGGGCTAATGTTAGTACGGCCGTGCTTGTCGGCGCAGAAGAACGCCTGTCAGTGAGAGTGAAAGGACAATCTGAGGTGATAAGCGAGGTTGTACCGGTGCTTATACGAGCGAAGTTAGGGATGACTGATATCGCAAGCAAGGCCAACAGTTCTAAACCACGCGGCGTGTTCTTTTTTGTCGGCCCTACCGGTGTCGGAAAAACGGAATTGAGCAAGGCAATTGCCGAATTGGTTTTTGGTACCGATACTGCGCTCTTACGGTTCGACATGAGCGAATACTCAGAGGAGCATCAACAAGCTAGATTCATTGGTGCCCCACCGGGGTATATAGGATTTGACCAGGGCGGTCAACTAACTAACGCAATAAACGAAAAGCCATTTAGCGTTCTTTTATTCGATGAGATTGAGAAGGCTCATGGGCGGATTCTCGACAAGTTCCTGCAGATACTCGACGATGGCCGACTCACGGATGGGATGGGGAAAACAGTGTATTTCACTGAGTCAATAATCATCTTCACCTCCAACCTAGGTACCCGGCAGACAAATTCACGTCGAGCTCAAGGCGGAGAGGCGTTTGTACCTACTCCGGAAATGTCTCTGAATAGCGGAACAGCGGAAACATATGAGCATCTGCGCCAGTTGCCCTATCCAGAACTGTGCGAGCGTTTCAGAAGAGACGTCAAGGACTATTTTGTTGATGTGCTCGGTCGACCGGAAATACTCAACCGTATCGGCGAGGACAACATTCTTGTCTTTCGGTTTTTGACGGACGAGTCGGCCAAGAATGAAATCATCGAACAGTTGATTCAGAATATGCAAGCTAATCTTCTTGAACAGCATCGAGTATCCATCAGATGCACGCCGTCATTTAAGCGCCTTCTTATGGTTCATCCAAATGGATTCGATAGGAATGGAGCTCGTGGCGTCCGAAATTTGCTGAATCGTTTGGTACTTAATCGCTTGGCTCCCGATCTTCTCGTTCGAGGAGATCAGCATCGTGGTCAATCCTTGCGGATTGATTACGAAGTTGCAGACGAGCAGATCAAGGACACTCCGTTTGATCAAAACTTACTTGCGTATGAGTGGCTTCAGAATTGAGTAGTCAAAAGTTTGATGACACGTTTTTGCCGGTATTCTCGGAAGAATCGTATCCATTGCACGAGAACCCGGCGAGCTTGCCATGCGACCAAAAGGCGATAATACGGCTAGCAGGTTTCGAACCACGTTCGCTTGTCGCTGGGCCAGGCGTACGCTCGGTGATCTGGGTTGCTGGCTGCCTTCGCAGGTGCCCAGGCTGCTCCCAGCCCGAGTATCTCCCATTCAATGTCGGTAAGAACATTTCCGTTGAAGAACTCTTTGAGCGGATTCATGCACTATCGGATATCGACGGAGTTACGTTTTCCGGGGGTGAACCATTTGAGCAGGCAGGCCCGCTTGGGTTGCTAGCAAAGCGGTTGCGAAATGATGGATTATCGATTGTCTCATATTCCGGCTATCGATATGAAGCTCTGGTAGCAGAACCAGATAAATTCAAGGTTCTGCTCGATGAAGTAGATATGCTTATCGATGGAGAGTTTCGGCTTGATGCTATCGGTAGCCATCGATGGCGTGGTTCCAGTAATCAGCGAATTTTGTGTTTGACCGATAGGATAAAGCTCCCAGCTGAGGAAGTCGCGTCAGAGATGCAGATTACGCTCCACGGAAATGATTCGGGTTTCTCACTGTCTGGTATTTGGCCACCAGGTGTCATCCAGGAATTACTTCGGGAGTTAGGGCATCGGGACTTTTCTATGGAGCGTGAAATTATGGAATACGATGAAGAACAGAATCCCGGAGGATCATGATGGCCGACCTCTATGAGTTCCGTTGTCTAGACCACGAGAGCGATCACTCGGATGGTAAGGTTGATATTTTGGTTAGCCCGGTCACCGAAGCGGCGAGACGTGTGTTTGTGGTCCTGGATTTATCCGACTCGTGTCGTGCAGTTCTACCAACTCTAAAAAGAGCAAACTGGGTTTGGCAGAGAATTCCACCACAATGGCAAGTGACATTATTTGCTCTCAGCGACGCTGCTCCATTGCATCCATTATTTGAGACTATGTACGTTCGAGACCTAGCGTATTTTTTTAACGAATTAGAGGGTGCAAAGCTGTGGGATGACTGGCTGGCCAATCATAAAGACCGTGGAAGCTTCCTACAGCCCACGTTGGATGGTATTGAGGAAATATGCACCTCGGAGGACGTTATTGACGGAAGCATTCCGAGTGAACCTGCAGTACTAGTAGTTACGGATGGCGAGCTCCTTGACCCAGATCCAATTCAGTTGCCGGCTGGTATGAAGTGTATCGGCATTTTATGTAACGAAATCGGTGGCAGTCCTGTGAGATGGGAACGTGTTTTACCCCAGTGTCCACTTCTCGAGAGCAGGTCAACAGAATTGATCGTACAGCTTGACAAGGTCACGGCCCCAGGATCCGACAGATGCGACATCGTTTCAAGTTTCTCATTTGAAACCAAGGGTCCAAAGATTTGCGAAGTTCGTGCAGGCGAACGATTTAGTTGGGATTTTTCAGTTGAACCGCTTATTATTTCCGTCGCCAATTCTGTCATCGGACGATCAGATGCTTTCGTTGAGTTCCACTCAGGAAGGAGAGTTGTTACTACTTTAACCCTGGACACGCTTTCGAGCCAATCAATACCTGAATCCACCTTGAAGTTTCCAAGTGCTTCGCTCGCAAACGAATTGATTGCCGTTGTGGATGACTACATCGTTGTCAAGCAGCTTCTTGCTGCACTTCGAACGCGATCCTCGAATGGACTTCCTCTAGACGAGAATTCGATTTCGTTGTTACAGAGAGGGCTGATGGTATGTAGCCAGTTTGACAATGCGATTTTTATAGTTGCACCACGCTCTACATTCGTTAAGCCCGACAAGGATGAACTGCGGATTGACGCTGGACGACAAAGTGTCTTGCTGGTAGGAAAGCTCTACAAGGACCCAAGTAAACGCTTTTTTATGGCATGCACTGAGATTGCGCCGCAAGATCCCGGGGTAGCACCGCGAGAAGACATTTTCGTTCAGTACGACCAAGACGCCGCTCGCTGGCATTTGTTTGTCGGCGAGGGCAAGAGAACATTAGCCCCGCGCGGCGGGGGGGCACTGCTGGGGGTATTCATTGATGTTAATGGAAAAGAGTGCGAGGCATACTATTCTGGCCCGCTGTTGCCGCGAATGCATGGCTGAGCTGCCGATGCTAGGAGTTAATATGAATTAAGTGTTATTTGCTTTACTGGTTTCCAACAGTGGACTGCAAACGGGGGTAGTTCCCTATCCGACATCCATCTGAGACCAGTCGCTCAGATCAATCGGTACCCACGACGTTGGCCCGTGCCGCGTCTTTTGGACGTTTCGTATCAACCGCCGAATCACTCGCCCGTGGCGACCGTTTGGTCTGCGGGCCCGGCTTTGCCTCCCGGACGCCAGCGATCTCGGCCGGCAGACGATTGTGTCGATTATCCGGCCTGCGCAAGGCCTCGCCGTCGGATAATGCCGGCTATGTGAACAAGGTTTGCTGATTGCAACGATTCCCGCGACTAGTCACGTGCACGACTGGCCATGCATGAACGGGCCGGCGTTCACTACTGAACTATAGCAGTGGTGATCAATCCTGTTTTGTTGGCTGTGCGTCCGCTGCTGCAAGCTCACTAGTCGATGATCCTACCCGTAGATAGCGAACCGGAGGGCAGCTTGGTTTTACCAGCCAAAATGCAGTCTTTGGGTGTTAGTTGCTTGGTCTTTTGATCGCGGGCCACCTCGGCCGGCAAGCAATTCTGCACAGACGATGATTGACGAAGTTCAAGGGATTGCATTCACCTATCCCCCAGGTCATACTAGTGCTTCGTTTTTGAGACTGTGCGCAACGGGGTTGTTCATGACGAGTTTGCGAGATGACACACGCGTAAAGCATTGGGGACATGCTAAGGCCATGCAATGGTTCCAAGATGTTGCTGACGACGGCCTGGAGCATGGACTTTATCGAACCGTTGACTCCGATGTGCAGTATTCACCTTCGAACTTGCCGCACGTTTGGCAACCAACCAAGCAGCAGCAAAAGTACTACATGCCGCTGCCTGGTTTTCCCGGTGATTTTCGCACCTTGAAAGAAATCGCCGATGATATCCTGAGCACCGACGATGACCATGCTCGTGCGGCCTTGCTTGATGACGTTGCTGACCGCTTATTGAAAATCGTTCGGGTTCTCCATGAGGAGCATCGCATTCTTGGGCTAGTCACGCCAGAGAACATCTTGGTCAGCTCCGGCAGCATAGTCTTGCTCGACCACGGATTCTGGCATGATGGGCTCGTTAGCCCGCGCTGGATCAAGAATCCTCCCTACGAACAAATCTGGGAACCGCCCAAAGACCGAAAGCAAATCGGCAAGAAGCCGATGGACTTCGATGAAAGACTGGACTTGCGAATTTTGACGCGATTGTATCAAGGGCTTCTTACAGGTCTTTGGCAAAGCGTGATCGTCAGCGGAAAGGAGAGCCGCGAAAAGACGAAATGCAATAAGCTTTGGCGGAACTTGGAAGACGCGTGCAACGGATCCAAGTCGCTCGATCAATTTGCTGTTGACCTTAAGAAGCTCCCACTATCCACGCATTTCCTTGGACCGACCGGTAGCGAGGAGCAGGCTCGGTCCGAACCTAGCCCGGGAATGGGCAAGATTCTGCGAGGCAGTATAGCCATGCTTTTGCTGTTAGGCGGGATTGCATACGCTACGTATTACGTTGGGGTCTGGCCACCGCCGCCGCCACCGCCTCCACCGCCGAGCGTACCGGTCGGTTCGGCAGTCGCTGCCGCGCTGAAGCCGATTCGCGAAAACGGTCAAATTACACCTTTAGAGCGTTTTCAAGCAATTCAAAGCGCTATAAATGTGCCCCGGTCTAGTAACGTACAAGTTACCGCCGAGGAGAAGAGTCTCATTGATAGCGAGATTCAGGAAGCGATGAAGATTTGGTCGGCCCAATTCGATGACGCCTACCTTCTGCTCAATACCGGCGCAACTCGTGCCGAAGCATTTGATTCGATTATTGAATTGAGAGATCAAATATCAATAGCCCGACAATTTCAAGACGCTGACATCAATCAAACCAATTCGGAGAAAATTAAATCATGCGTAGACCGAGTGAAATCACTAAGATTAGATCGACGTTTTCCAAAGAGTGTAAGAGATTCGTTCGACGAGTTCTGATTTTTTCCGGTTTGTCAGGGCTGCTCTTACAATGGGCATGTTTCAGTCTGGTTTCCGCCCAAGAGGGCGACACGCAGATTACCGAACGTGCCGTGCGATCCGCGGTGGTACCGCGATTGATCGTGGTGCTTCGTGCGACCAACGAGGTCAAGATGACTAAGCCGCTGCTTGCTGACTTGTTGGAGCAGGGCATGGTTAAGAGCGGTTGCCGATGCACTGGCGAACCAAAGGTCAGTGAGATCGCACCGTCCTTTTATGCGAGTCTGGACCGACTGGTTAAGGAAGTTGAAACGGCGGCCATCGATGATGATTCATCCCAGGGACGCGGTGATGGCGTGATCATGATACGCGACTACGACCCGCGTCAGAAGTTCCCACATGTCTACGAGCTCACCCTTGCTGAACCGGAAAAGTTTCTCAAAACGCTGAAGGTCTCGTATCAAGATGGGCAAACGGAAGAGTTGTCGGACTCCGATGCTGGTCGCTTGGACGCTTTGGGGGTTGATCAGAAAGGCCAGAACAGCTACCGAATTCGCCTTCCGGAGCATCCAGAGAGTTATGAACTGTTGGCGGGTCAACTGCAGGCCGAAGATAAGACTTACAAAGGACCTTGGCCGAATACGGCCTCACATTTCTCCGTCACCTTCACCGATTTTCAAGGTAGCCTCGAGAGCCTCAGCCTCGCCCTGACTGAGCGAGGAATCAATGAGATTTCAAGTCCGTTGGCGTTCTTTGATGAAGAGACAGACACACGGTTTGTGGTCGCCGGTATCGGATTCGATCGCCTCAGTCCCTATGGACCGCAGGTCAATAATATTCTTGAGATTGCCGTAGCTCCGCTCAGCCAAGGTGTGAACAAAGTCTGGGTGAAGTTGCCGCTTACGGCTGACCAGCTTGAAGAGGAAATGGCTAGCTGGAAAGCGGTGCAAACCGGTAAGGACGCGATTGAACGGATGCGTAAGGACGGCTGGGACGATCAGGATGATCTGCAGGAGGTGGCACTCTCGGAGACTGCCCAGCCACGTTGGTTCCAACTTCAACCTAACGCCGAGTTGCATCGCCGCAATTTTCCCCTAACAGGTTTACCGGCACTCAAGCAGAAGTTCCCAACGATGCACATGATTGTAGTGCATCAAAATAATGATCGCGCTGTCTTCTCGGTGGACGGCGCTGGAAATCCTGTCTTCGGCCACGCTGAGGAGATCAAGGATCCGGATATCCTTGCGGGCGATCGTGCTGAGTTGGACGAAAACGAGTGAACCTCATTCCCCTCGCAGGCGAGATAGGAAGCGTCTATGACTGACTTTTTCCAGCCACTTCTCCTGGAAGACTGTCCGCTCCTTAATGAGCAGGCTGAACCCGACATGGCATTGCTGCGCCGGTATGAGATCGCGTGCAAACAGTTCCAACTGTTGTTCGGGCAGTTTGGCGAAGAGATGCGGGATGACCCAACCGTTAAGCCGCTTGTCAATGACATGAAGTGGGTTCGTGACTCGCTGACCAAATCCCATTACGCCATCGGATTCATCGGGCCCACGCAAAGTGGCAAGTCAACCGCATTCAATTATGTTTTAAATGCGGTTCACCCTGATGATCAGCCATGCAAAGAGGGTGGTGGTGACAACACCACGGCAACCGTGTCACGCATTCGGTGCGGAAAACGTTCGCTTTCGCTAATGTACATGACGCCGAGCCAACTGGTAAAGAAACGTGAACTGCTTTGCAGAGTCACCGCCTTTGATCCAGATTTGGATGATCGGAGTATTCTGAACCGGGTTCCGACCCGCATGACCGAGGTGCAGAATGGGCGGACAGAACATTTGGTGGCTAACGAGCCGATCCTACCGCGTGACGTCGAATTATTAAAGGAGCTATTAGAAACGATGTCTGCGTCCGGACGGTTAATCGCCGATCCGGCTGTAGTCGATGATTCCAATGGCTATAAGGATCGTGAAAGATTTCTCAACTACGGCCCTCAGTCAGATCCCAATAAGGCGTTACTTCGAGAAGCTCGCCTGTGTTACGAAAGCGAGCATCTTCCGGACGAGCTGGAAATGTTTGACCTTCCTGGACCAGGCGCCAAGAGCAGCGTCGACAAATGGACCACGCGTCAGTACCTTCCGGAAATGGACGGTGTGATGCTGTTTGTCAACGCAACCAAGTTGGGCGACCAAGCGGTAGAGGAGTTGTACGGTGACCTTCGTTTGATCTTCAAGGAACGAATCGGGCGTCGCGTTTGGATTGTTTTCACTCGCTGGGACGGGCCGACTAGACCCGCGCTTGTTGGCGACGGAACTCACTGTGTTTTCTCTGCAATTCACTCATTTTTGCATGAAAAGAAGGTCGAACCCAAACAGGTTCGTTTTGTGTGCGCACCCTGGTACCTTGCTGGCGATCCCAAGACACGTGTCACTGATCATTTTCGTGAGCGGCTCAGCAGCGAGTCTCCCATTCCCGAGACGCTGAAGTTGTACAGTCAGTTCGAGCCCGCTTTCCAGGAATTGTTCGACGGCGGAGGCATACCATCGTTGAGGCAGTTGATTCTGAAGGAGTTGCCGCAAGACGTTCGGGCCGAAATTGCCACATCCTCGAGTCAGATGCTGGATCGGATCTGCACCGGTTTACATCGACGATTTCAGAATGAAGTGCGACGTCGCACCGCCAACGAGCAACAGCAATCGGTGGCAAGCCGCTGCAAGAAGGAGATGGATGAATTGTTGGCTCGAATGGAGGACGAACTGGCACCTTATGAAGGTGCGGCCATAGCGCTGCGAAAGAGCTTAACAGAAACCTTCACAGAAGTCTGCGCAAAACCAGAGATCTTGAACCGCAATGGGTCGGTTCCAAACGACTTTCCGACTCATGTCGATGAGTTGGAGAAGCGTTTGCATGCGGTCGTGGAATCGCACACATTCCCTGAATTGTATCAGTATTGGCAGCCGTTGTTCGACGCGCTCCCCACAATTGACTTGATGGATTGCCCCGGCGGCTGTGGTGAGGTGTGGCGGTCCTTCTCTCAGCCAAACGAGGAGGCATACCAGCGATTCATGACGCAATTCCCAACTTTTTATGATTCACATCTCTTTGCCAACGGGGACGCAGATAGCAGACGTGACCTAAATGACGGTGTGGCCTATTACAGCATGATGTTCGAGAAGATCAATTTAGTCAGTCAGCAGTCAGTACACGCAATTCGCGTCCGGCTGATTCGTCGCGGACGGGAAATCAAGGCAAACATTGATCAATTAGTCCGTAGCCCGGCCGACTCACCTGCCCGCAGTTTGGACGCCTACAGCGGAGCGATGGCTGAAATGGAGCGATTATTTCAACAGCCGCTCTCGTACTTAAATCTGTAAATATCGTTCAGTTTTGTTCCCTGCGGGTGCTCGTGGGAAAACCATCAAGAGGAATTAGGACGTGACTCAGCAAGCGAAGATAACTTTCAATTGCAAGGCCCATCAACGGACCGGGGTAGTGAAGGTTGATGATCACCCGTTGGAGCTCAGACCTACGGCGTTTCATGCTGACAAGTACGCTTTGCTGCTTGCATGGAAGGACAACTCGCTGCCCTATTTAAAATTGAAGTTCTTAGTGGCTGACAAGCCCGCCGCCACCGGCGCAGAAGCGGTACGCGAAATCGTCAAGGCACTTTCCTTGTCTGAAGACATTGTTCACGCGACGGCCGGCTACGACCAAGTCGTGGCGGTCGTACTGCAGCCCGGCATCGCTGTGCGTGTGACTGCGGAGTTGGACACCAATCATCCTAAGTTCTGCCGCGATGCGATGAAATATTTGAACGCTGATCCGCCGCCAATGGCAATTCCCATTCATGGGTATCTACTGAGTGCTGACAATAGTGAAAATGTTCTTGTCAAGGTGGTTGTCGATCCCGCGTCGGCGGCGCCCAAATTTACCGGCTACGTGGGACTTGATGTTGGCAACTTTAATTGCACTTTAGCCAGCATCGATGTTCGCGTCCCGGATTTTATATCCGTGCTGTCGGAATACCATCCGCAGGACCGCCGCCCGCACCTAGCGTCGGATGCCAAGCCAACCAGTTCGGTAGTTCAGCTTCGCTCGATCGTTGGTGGGGAACTGAACGATGCGGCAGATTCGGTTGGCTGGACCATCGGTGAGCGAGCCCAAGAAGCATTGAAGATGTCGATGAACGGAATCGAATTGGCTGCTAAACGGTTGGTAGCCAGTCCTAACTACGAAGAGGAAAAAACATACCGCGTCTTTGATCAACATCGTGGCACTAATGTTACGCAAATTGACGTCAAGATTCCCAAACGGGTACCCGGCGAACTGCTGGCTTGCAGGATGATGGAGCTCTTTCGCGAGGCGACTTCGTCATGCATCGACCGACTAGCGGTGTCCTACCCGACAACTTATTCCGAAAGAGAAGTATTGCAACTTCGCGAGGTGGTTCACAGGGCTTGGTTGCGGATGCGAGACGAGCCGCAGAATGACGCTAATCTTCACGATGTGCGAGACGGCTTTCCCGGGCCAGCCTTGTTGGTTAACCAGGTGTCGGGTGTCACGCTGATGCTGGACGAGGCGTCTGCGGCTGCGTTCTTCTTTGTTACCGAACGAATCATAAATGCACCGGGACAGCTTTCTCGGTTTCGGTATCTGAATCCGAAGGGGCTGAATTTGCTGCTGTTTGATTGTGGCGGGGGAACGACTGACATCGCCCTGGTACGGGCTAGCGTTCGCCCGAATGATCCACGCAAACTGGTTCTTACGGTGCGAGGTCGAGTCGGTCGCAGAGACTTCGGGGGGGACTTCATTACCGAGTGCGTGTTCCGGTTGCTGAAGGCGAAGGCGGCATCGATGCTGGATAATAAGTCCGTGCCCGCCGTTCCAAGCGGAGCAGACATCACCAAGGATAAGCTCGAGGGATACCTGAGTCGGTACAACCAAAAGATTGATGAGATTATTCCGACTCAGTTCTCGCGGGGCGAAACTTCGTTGAAATCCAAAGCGCAAATGCGTCGATCGATGACGCTTTGGAGGCTGGCCGAAAAGATCAAGATCAATCTTGCAGATTCGAAACAGCATCAAGTGCAAGTAGACGAAAGGGACTGGGAAGAGGTTGAAATCCCCTCGATGACCCCAGAGCGTCGCAGTCTGCTGAAACGATTGACAATTCATGCGAACGAAATCGACTTGCTCGTTCGTGATCGACTCAACAGTACGCTTGATATCTGCAATGAACTGATCCAACGCAAGCTCGTTGCCAAGGTGAACACTGGCATCGAAGAGGAGCACACTGAACCTGAAGAAGTCCACTGGGTGGTCGCCGCAGGGGCGGCATGTCGCTACCCGCTGATTCCTCAGGCGATGCGAGAACGTCTGAACGTTCCATTCATTAATTCAGAGGACGAGGAGTTACGGGCTAGTCGATTGACGGTGGACGACAACAATTTGAAGCATGCCGTGGCCAAGGGATTGGCCCGAGTTCACTATGCCAAAGATAATTTGATCGGCTTCAAGGTGGTATTTGACAGCGACCTCGCCAAACGTTTGCCGTTTGAAGTCGTATACAGGGATGGCAATGGTGCAACGAGAATTCTGTTTCGCGAAAACTCACATGTGGATTCCATGACGGAGCCCCGACCTCTGTTTCCTGCCAACGATAGCCCGCCCGCCGACACGGAATTAACTGACGGTGCGAGTCCAGGCCAAGGAGTTACGTTGTATCGTCGCTTTCCCGGTGAAATTAAGGAAACGGCCTACCTCTATTATCGTTTTTCTCAACCGCAGGGAATCAATGGCCGCCTGACCTTGAAATACGATCCTCAGGTGATGGAGTCTGGTGGCGGGAGAAGCCCGTTTGTGATGACCAATGAAGATACGTTCGAGATCGGCGAATGTATCGATCTGACGCCCGATGAAGCATACCTTCATCCCGTACAGCGAGGGGATTTATGAAGACTTCGCTCCAGCTTGCTTTTACCGCTGCTGGGATTTGGAGTTGCTTGCTTCGCCAGGCAGCGCAACATCATCGGGGTACTGACTCTGCAGTGATCTCCGAATTCAAGCGAGTACCACTTGCGCCACCATTTGACGGCCTGGAAGAAGAACGTGGATTACACCTGGAGGATGCAACGGAGTTTTGCCATTACATCCACAAACGGGTGAAGGACTTGGAAGGTACTCCGTCGCCAACAAGCCTAGCCAAGATTTGGCTAAATCGGGCCGGAGCCTTGGTTCGAATTCGCCGTGCGATGGTGAAAGATAAGGAATCACGTCAGTCCGTTAAATCAACCAATCGATTGGCGGACGAATGCGGACGTGCAATCGAGCTACTGCAAGCACGCTTAGGCACACGCTGGACGCCAGGCATTTTCCGCGGTTCCGTAAATCTTGATGAGTATCTCATTTCGGTTCTGGAAGAATGCAGAGAACGGATTGCAGGCGAAGATCCGGTTCAGCTTGTGACGTCCTTTCAAGTTCCCGATTGGTTGGTTAATGGTGGGGAGTGGTGTTTTAGGGATACTTACCTGCCGATTACAGAGTTGGCAAATTTCTTCCAAGCTCATGACATCGAGTCGATTGAAACCAAACACTTGGAGAAGATCGAAGATGAGCCTACGTCCCTCGGAATGGCTGCGGTTAACACGGCCCGTTTCCTACTTAATTCTACAGCCTGCCCTAGTGAGGACGCCTGCCGACGGTTGGCGGCCAACTTGGTCCGACTCGCGTTGCAATACGATGCACGTTTGAAACCTGATCCGGCGATTCCATTCAATGATCGCCTAGCCCAACTCATGACCGAGATTTTCGCAACACGCCGGCAGTGGAATAATTCTTCCAAGCAATGGTTGTCTCAGTTGCTGAACGATCTGGGGGATCTGCCGGAGCACGATGATTCTATCGTCCCGAAATTGCTAGACGACCTGCTTCCCGATCTGAAGAGGTTAGACAGTTCCCAAGTGGAACTATCAGCCGAGCCAGTCCAGCCACCAGACGAACCGTCGGTTGACGTTTGTTTCGGAGTCGTTGGCCAGAAGAAGGCCAAGATTGTCGTCAATGCAACTCCCACGAATCTTTCAATCTACCAACAAGAGTGGTCGCATTTGAAGGATTCAATTGTGCCGCTTTTTCGACTTTGGAGCGAAAATGCTTTTGCTGATCTTTGCCAGTTGAAAACACCATCGCAATTGTCGGATGTTTGGCAGCAGGAGATGACTGATGACGAAGAAAAATTTCACAAGTTAATCGAGCATGGACGACATAACGCGCTGATGCGATCTGAGGTTCGGACGATATTAGAACAAATCGGCATCAATGTATATCCGCAAATCGATTGGGAGTCGGGCGATGTAATTGCCGGTTCGGAATTGCAGCATTATCCGGGTGCCAGCGAAAGGCACCGCGACCTTTCCATGCCGCCAGCGTCCTGCTGGCAGGTCGAGTTGGTTACCAGATTCTCCCAGAATAAAGCGAGCGCAGAGTTTCGGTTCGTGCGGCCGGTCGATGCACGCTTGGTTCGTTTGCAGCAGGCCGCCGCAGGGCTTCCCCCGGATCTGCAGGATAGCGTCACGGCTTACTGCCGCTCTTACGAGAACGGGAGAATGGCCAGCAATCGATCAACGTTGGCCGAAAGTGCAGCAGCGATCGCTAGTGGAATTGCGGCCGCGATATCCAGTGGTCAAATCGACAAAGACATTGCCGAAGAATCTTATCAAGCTCTTCGCGATACGGCCCGGTTGGCTGATTTTCCGTTCAGGCTCTTGCCTTCCGATTGGAGGTTTAACTCCCGTACAGCCTATCGTGATGAGCCTGGTGTGGAGCCTAAGTTCCAGTTTGATGATCGCACGCCCAAATGCGATGTGATGCAGGTTAAGCAGTTTACTGCTGCTCTCAGCGATGGCGAGATTGTGTCGACTGCGTTTCTGTTGGTGTCGGCCGGTTCCATGCACGGTTACGCGGAAATTGTCGAAGGTCTAGAGGGAATGTCTGGGTACGGTGGTACTGAGTCGCTGTTGGACGCGTTGCGTGATTTGCCCCGCGTTCACGCAAATCCAGGCCCACACAAGAGTCAGCAAGAAGTGGCGTACGAAAATATTTTCCGTTTAATGTATCCGCTAGAACCGTCCGAGAATGGGCCGTTGCTCAGGGAGACAGAGTACTTCCAGAAGCTGGAAGACTGGTACGCCAAGACCGTGCAGCAAGTTGGCCTATTCAAGGTGATCAAGCCCAACAAAGGTGAACACCTGCTTGGAAAATGGAAGGTTAACGAAACCTACGAGTTGTCCCCAGGGCATCGCGATGCTCCAGGACAAGATTGTGTGGGAGAGGTGCTAAGGCCTTTGCTGAGATTTGTCGACGGGGAAGCCACAAAGATCAGGGCGGTGTTCGATGTCGAGTAACGCTCTCCAAAGAAAAAAATTGGATTGGATGCTCGTTGGCCCTCCCGCCGTTTGGACCGCTGTGTCCATCGCCATCGTCATCACGCTCGTCCTCAGTTCGCTGGAGCTGGCGATGCCCAATGGTTGGCCAGCCCTCGTCCATCCATTTTCTGCTACCGGTCACGGTATTGCAGCCGGTCTCCTCTATGTTCTCTTCAAAATGTCGAGGGCACGCGCTGTCGCCGAAAGGGAACTTCCGCTTGACACCCAAACTTGGGAAGCAAGCGAGCGATGCGCATGGGTTCAGACCGTCCAGGATTTAAAGGAGCACGAACTCAGGTATGACTACGACGAATTGAATACTGAAGTGAGGTCGCAACGAGACGCCTGGTGCCGTAACATCGAAAACCAGACTTCGACATTTATTTTTCTGGCTGCGTTACCGGTACTATGCGGTTACATCGAAAGCATTCATTCGATCAAGTTTCAGTACAAGGGCGTGCTCCCGGAGATCGGTGGTATTTTGGTCCCCTTGCACCTTGGTTTCGCGGAAACAGTAGCCGTTTGCTTCCTTGCATGGCGCAACCGTTTAGGATGGGAAGATTTGTTGCAGCGATGGTCCGACTCGGCCATCGCCTATTTGAACTCGAAACGCCCGAGGATCGAAACTCCAGATAAGGAAATCGTTGGTCAAGATTTGGTAGGTCGTCCAATCGATCGCAACGCGGAAGACGCCTATTGCGAAGTTAATGACGATGCCGAGGCACAGAACAGCGTCCATCCGGATGACAATGTCGGTGCGGCTGTGGCCCAAGAGCCAGCGGGTGGTTTTCGCTTTGGCGACAATGAACCGGTGCGAGCCAATGATGATTGATCTGCAGGTGCACCAATGAGAATCACCCCCACACAATCTTGGTACTGCGTGGTGTGTTTGGTTTTTCTGTTGTATGCATCCACCACCGCGGTATACGTGCCGGCAGCATGGCAGCGTCTGCCGGTGCAGCCATTCTTTCTGCAATTGACTCTGCCCGAAAGCTGCAAGCCGGGACCTGATGCGCTGCAAGTTGCACTGAAAGGTTCAGGTGCGATTCCTGATGGTGGCGCTGACATCAAGATTAGAATCGAGGATGGACTAGGAGGCTTGGTGCACGAGAAGTCCCTCAATGTTTCCGAATTGGCATTAGCCCAAGTGCTCCGTTTCGACGTTCCTGAGAAAACTAGCGACCAGTTTCGCGACGATCGAAAGCTTGTCGTCACATTCAAGTCCGATAATGAAGGCACGGAGTTTTGCGATAAGGAGGTTTGGCAGATCGCCGTTCTCCCGCCACCCGCGACGAAACCGGGACCTGATCCACCTCCACCGGTCCGTACAGACGTGCTTACGCTTGGCACGCCAATCGTTCGCTGGAACGAGGTACAAATACCAGTGATCGACCATCCTAGCGACCGTGGTGTCGAATTGACACTTTCGGCCGAAAAAGGAGCAAGCCGTCTGGCAGCACGGAGTATATCGCAGTCGATCGCTGCTACTAGTCAGCGGCAAAGTCTGCATCTGCAACTCGCAGGTGGTGATCATCCCGAGGCAACTGAGGTAGCCCTGCGAATCTCGACCAGTGCGCCCAACGTGAAGATCGTACCAAATCTCATGCAACTCCAAATTCCTTCGACCTTGGAAAAATTGCTGGTGCTCTACATTGACGTCAATGCACGGCATCTTGCCGATCAGCGAGATTTTGCCGATCGGATGGCGGCGTTTTCGGTTCAGAATGCAGACCGATTGGCAAGAGGTGGCGTGGTTGCGATCCGGCCGGGAGCGGAGACTGTGATCGCCAGCGGGGCGTTATTTGGTGAGGTCGGTTTTCCAGACGGCCAGTTCTCGCCAATTGCCAATCGAATCGCCGAGACTTTAAGCTTCCATCGACCTTCTACACCCGTGATGATCATTTGGCCCGCCATCATTGGGCCCGAAGAAGCGCAAGGTGCATATGGTGCGATTAGAAGGCTTTCCGATGAATATCAGGTTGATGTGATCATTTGGTGGGGTGGGGATGCAAAGTCGACTTCTCCTCCGCTGTTGAAGAGTTGGTTGCCGGACAAAAGCAAAATCCAACCCGTTTATGTTAGCAACCTAATCTTTCAGTTACTAGAAGAAAGAATGGCAATTCTTCGGACTGAAGCTCCTTAAAGAAGGCACTCGAATATCAAATGGTTTCCAGCAACAAAGCGTCGTTCAAGCCGGGTTTGCAGAGTGTCATGCAGGTTTTGACCGTCATGACGATCGCGTTGTTAGGTTTGGGTTTAGTTGTGACGATCTGGTATAACATCACGGTGGCGAGGCAACTAGAAAAAGACATTCGTGGCATCATCGCACAACAGCAAGTGGTCCAATCCGGAGAGAAGCTGTCTGAGGCTGCTCAGCGGCAAACCAGTGAGGAACTGGCAAAGGCGGAAGCGAGTCTCGATAAAATGAATAATGAACTCATTGGCCTTGTCAGCAAGCTTCAACAAGAAATAGACGACCAACGCACCGATCGAAATAACTTTCTCAATGAAATTGCGAAGTTTCATAGAGAACGTGAGAAGTACGATAGTCTTTTAAATAACTTGTCGACGGAACTCAAGAAACTCAGCGAATCGTCTAACATGAACCGTTTCAGCGAACAGAAAGCAGGCGGAACACAATGATCAGATTGAAACGACCGGGGATAACGGCCAACAAAGAACAAAGCATAGAGAAAAAAAAACTCTTTAGGTGGGGCAAGGGAACGGCCAACACGGCGATCAAGCCGCCACCATCACAAGTCCATTCCGAGCCGGACACTTTCGACGATCTCCGCCCGACGATCTCGCAGGTCCGGACAGCGGAGTTATTCCGGCTTTTCGTGCCCCTGGTGCTGTTTGTGCTGCTAAACACCTACATCGCTTCCGCTACTTACGTATTATCGCGTGCCACACGAGCCTTGGGCGAGGTGCGAGGATCGGCCGTGAATAATGTAGTTAACCCTTTTGATGATCAGATCGCAAGATTTTCTTTACAAACCGAGATTCAAGCGGATACTGTCCGTTCGCTCGCCGACGCTTTTGGTGCGAATTCTGATCGAACTGGTGACAATAGGTCGCGTGAAACAAAAAGTTCACTGACACTCCCTCCAGTCGCGGGTCAACTTGGGATATTGCGGGTCAACATAGCAGCAATGCGTTCCCAGATCGATGATCTCCGCTCGATGATGAGCGAACAGAAAGCGAGAGACCCTTACCCTGGCACTTGGGCCAAGTCGCAAGACTGGGGGATTGTGCTGTTCAATTCAAGTGAAGGCTACAACGCTAAATACTTCTACCCGAGTGTCGAAGAGTTCTATGCTGCCTATGGGTCATCTGGTGATTATTCCATAAAATTGATAAGTGCTGAGAGCCAGCTTACCCGTTTGATTCTGACTGTGGACCGCGGTGAATCGATTTTGCCGCTACCATCCGATGCGTTTGCTGATCCATCACCAGGCACCACGGAAAGGCCTGATGCAATCGTGGGCGACATAGTTCGCAGGTTTCCGCCCAGCGACATTCAACCACAATGCTTGTTAATCGTCAGCGGTCGTTGCCCGATTCCAAGTTCCGATCAGTGGCAAAAGTTAAGGGTTCATGTGTGTGTATTGGATGATCAAAATCAGTCCGATGAGTTGCGACGGAAATGGCAAGATTTTTGTCGTCGCCATGGCAGCGGTCTATGCGAGATTGTGCCCTTTAGTATGACGTCCAAGCTCGCCGTGCGGGCAGCTGGGGGTAAAGTACGAGGGTGGATTGAGTCAGCATTACGTTCACCACCGCCGCATGAGCCGCCGAAACAATCCACTTCGGGCTGATGGTCAACCCACTCTTTTTACTTTTGGTGCGGGCGAAAAGCATTGCGAAGACCTGCAGCACGATGGCCGCTCTTATAACCTGCCCGTGTTTTGATATTGCAATCAGTACTACTTTGAGGATTGATGTTGTGGCATATTTTCGATTTTTATTCATTGTCGTGGTGATGATCGTTGCGACGCTTCAACTCGATCGTAGCTCACAGGTCGCTGCTGCGGACATCGACTTTCCGGTCGATATGTCGTCGCTTACTTTGCAAAAAGATGTTTTGGGAAGAGCGCTCCCCTGGTGGTGCATCGTCGAGAATGTTCCGGTTTACAAGAGCAGGTCAAGTGATTCCCAGGTAATTGATCGTCTGGGCTATCTGGAATCGATTTATGTGGCCCTAGAGAACGCCGCGACTCGAAGTCAGACTATGCCGGACGACTGGCGTGACAAGGATCATTCGTGGTGTTTGGTTGGAGTGATTTCTCGTGATGGAAGTTTAGACGGCGGCGAGCCGAAGTGGCGAGGATGGGTGCAGCGCAAATACTTGCTGGAACGACTTCGCGCGGAGAAATCGCAGGAGACTTATATCGCCAAGAAAGCTTGCATAGTGACTCCCGCATCGATCGTGAAGGAGGCCATTGCTCTTAAAGTTGACATCCCCCCGCTTAAGCCACGATGGCGTCCGACGAAGACGGCATTGGCTGGGGATCCTGTCAGCAATGCCAACCTTCCGGAACTTGTTCTTTATCGGCTTTTTTTTGTCTACGCTGAGTTGGATGATGAACTCTTGCTATGTACTAAACAACAGCTAAACGAAAGTCGTAACGCTAAAACCTTAAGCGAAGATTTAATTGGTTGGGTTCCATCCGACCGTGTTGCGCGTTGGAACACGCGTGAGTGCATGCAATGGGATCGACTAACGAGAGGTAGTCGTCCAGCAGGCACGCTCTATCTGGCAGCTGATGAGGCGATTAGGGCGTTTAAGGCCGGAAGTGCTGAAGGCGACTTACCCGAACCAGAGGATCTGTTGCTCGGCTCCGGGGCGATGCGATTTCATCTACTGACAACCGCGCCCGAGGCGCAGAAGAAAGGAGTTAGCGGCGCGGTTGATTGGGGGCAAGACGGCAACAGCTTGGTGGAATTGGGGGCCGTGCTGCTGCCGGACAGATCCGGAATCGATCAGACTGATATCGACTCGCAGGTTGCCAAGATAGACCAGTTAGCTGAAGAAACGGCCGAAACAGAACTATTGTTTGTTATTGATGATACTGGCAGCATGGACATTGCATTTACCGCGGCTGCGGAGATCGTTGAATCGATATGGAATGAAGTTCGCACTACCGCGGACGTCGTTCGCGTCGGCGTTGCTTACTATGCCGATGGGAATGATCAGCAGGCTTTTGACTTGAGCGACAACAAACTATTACGGCTGACCGACGCCGAAGCGCTCGGTTTATCACAGCGTATGAAGCGGCACCAGATTCGCTCTGACCCGAACAACGATCCGCTCGAACGGGTATTGGACGGAATCATTCATGCTTATTCGGGTGCGGGCTTCAAACGACACACACGAAAGATCGTTGTCGTACTTGGCGACTGCGGTGACCGTGCGAAAATGACCCCCGACGCGATAAGGCGTATCGAGTTTCTGGCAGACCAATTGGTACCCAAGGAAGAAGGTTTTGCAGAGTTCCATGTGATTCAGCTGAAAGACCCGAATCAAGACCCGGCTTGGGGTTACTTTCGTGATCAATTGGGAGTGAAATTAAAGGAGGAGTACAAACGCCGAATGGATTCGGTGTTTCAGGCTTACAACGACCGTCCTAACGTGGACGACTTTTTCACATACAGCTTTCTGCATATACCCAATAAAAAAGGCGCCGTGGAATCGCAGCAACTGCGAGACTTTGTTCAGTCCAAGATCATTCCGCGATTTAATGTAGCGAGAACAATGGGTTCCAGCTTCCGAACAGCCATTAAACTGGTTGCCTTGGAAGGTGGTGGGAGTGATCGCGCCGTGGTCAAGGTAGAAGGGGCTCGGGCATCAGATGCAATTCTTAAACGCATCTACGAACTGGACGGCGTCGACCAGTTTTTGCAGAAGTACCGAGGCGTTCAGCCATATCAGAGAGTTTATGGCTGGACTATGGCACGGACAGAGACGCCAATCAGCCAGCTACAGCAAATGGTGCTGGTCAATGACGCGGAACTAAATACTGCCATTCGCCTGCTGGACAGCCTGGAAACTCTGTTTGCAGATGGAGGACGCGATGTTTCGTTGGAATCGATCATAAGTCAAGTGCTTGCTGCTCAGGGTGGCGAAAAGGTGGACGTCAATCTGGCACCACGAGATCAAGCAGACTTGCTGTTCAAGTCGCTACGTTTCAGTTCAAAAGCTGTTTCCAAGATTCTTGGCCAGGGAACATTAAATGATAGTGACCTGTTCGAACTTTATCGAAAGAGGGACTTACTACGTGACATCTCCGAGAACAAGAAGGCAGAGGCGGACAGATACATGATGGTTAAGACTGAACAATCCGGCGTTGCTGTTATTCTCTCTCGTCGGATGACAGACCCAACAACCGGTAAACCGTACGCAAAATCATTTGAGAATCGAAGCTTCGAACGTGCCGTCGGTAGCGACGAAGATGCAGGAAAAAAGGTTCGGTGGTACTACATTAGTTTTGAGCAGGAGTGGCCGTGAGCTTTCGACTTGAGAACGTAAATTTCCGATATCAACACGGGGCAGTGGTTCCTGGGCTAAAAAAGCTGGATTGCCAAATCGAGGCTGGGGAAGTGCTCGCGGTGCTGGGGCCTTCCGGCGTCGGTAAAACGACCCTGCTCATGATCTTGGGGCTTTTGTGGGAGCCTGACTTCAAGAATCGGACTGTTGGCAACAACGGTGTCGGTCATGTGAACAATCGTCTGATGGGATGCATTGAATACACCGATCGCCGGGGAAATAAACACGTTTACCACGAGCTCAGTGCGGAGAGGGTCGCGAAAATTCGTCGGGAAGAATTTGGATTCGCGTTTCAATCCTCGTACCTGCTTCCCCATATCAGTTGCATCGAAAACGTTGCCATGCCACTGGCCCTAGCCGGGTACCGGCGCGAAGATCGACTCGATCGAGCAAAAACTTTGTTCGTCGGAGACTTGAGCGACAAAACCGAACACGCCTTCAGTGAGCTGTCGGGAGGTCAACGCCAAAGAGTCGCTGTGATGAGAGCCTTGGTTCATGACCCGCAGGTTGTTTTTGCGGATGAGCCGTTCAGCCAGCTTGATGAGAGAAACAAATTTGCCCTCCTCGCTACGCTGATGGACTGGCATCGGGGAAGCTTTCGGTGGCAGATGCCGGACAACAAGCGAACGCTGATCTTGATCTGTCACGATAGGAAAGTTGCCGCTAAGTATGCTGACCGATGTCTCGTTCTCGATGAGGTGGATGCCCCAAAACTTGTACCTTCGGATTCGCTGAACGCTGACTCGCAAGGAAACGATTGATGAGCGCCCGCGAGACAAAGCTCTTTCTTAAATGGTACGCGCAGCAAGACTTGAATGCGTTAACTGCCAGAGAAGTGACGCAGCCTTTGATTCATTCCGTCGGGCTAACCACGGCTATCGTAATCGTGCTGTTGACGCTGGCATTGGCACTACCAATGTTGCAGAAATCGCGTCTTGCCGTCTCACCGTTGGCGCAGTCCCTCTGGATTGGTCAACCCGAGATAGAATCTCAAGAGATTACGCTAGATCGGATCGATCGACTTCATAAGGAACTGGCCAAGCCTTTACCCGGTATAGATCGATATCAGATTCGCCGTTTCCATCTGCTGACGCTCCGCTTTGCATCGGCGAATAGTGTTGATTATCCGTTGATGCGGGGCGG
Organism: Planctomycetaceae bacterium; assembly: GCA_003506095.1. Lineage (GTDB taxonomy): Bacteria > Planctomycetota > Planctomycetia > Pirellulales > Pirellulaceae > UBA6163. The sequence continues at coordinate 29,142 of DNWZ01000625.1, forward strand.
CACCATCGGAGTGAATGACCCATTAGCTAGGCGTATGTTACCCGCGCTGGCTTGGAACCCTGCTGACCATGGTGTCGTAGCAACGAAGTCGTTGCTACGAGCGCTTGGCTACTCCGAAGACGACAACGGTCCGGACTCATTGCTGGTCCGGGTCTCGTCAAATGAACCGGTGATGGAGCTTCCGATCGTGGCGATTGTCGATATCAATTTACCCGATAGCATGCTGTTCTTAGTTACCGAGACTGAGTACGAACGTATCTACGCAGAGGGGCATGAGAAAGCGTCAGCGAAGGCTCGCACGGGAATGATTGGCCATGATTGGCCAACGCAGCGGGAACTTATGCTCGACGCGGATTTTATTGCAAAGTTCCAGAACCAACGTGGCCTGACGACGGTCCGGCGACAGTTAATTCCTGATCGCTTCGTTCACGTCTGGGAGCTGGAATCCAACGTCAGCCTGCGGAGGAGCGAATGGATTGAAACGGTCAAAATGCTTCGAGACTGGTTAATCGAAAAAGATGAAAGCTACCAGGCAGTTGATGAGTTTGTCTTGGATACGACGCTCATCGATCCTGAGAGCAGAAGTATCGATCTGAGTACACAGCCATATCGGTTGGGTGAAATATGGGTCGCTGACTTGGATGACTTGAAGGACGCCTCCGTCGCTTGTCGCAAGGCTGGCTATGCAGCCAATGAGTCCGCCGTGCAACAGGTAGAAGACATTCAGAAGAGCTCCAAGATTTTCGGAATCGGTGGCCTAGTTATCGGGCTCTCGCTGCTCATGAATGCCTCTTGGGGCATCAAATTGATTCAGGAACTCAGATGTAAACAGAAACTTGCCGAGATCGGCATGTTGAAAGCGATAGGTATGAATAAGGGAGAACTGGCAAGTGTTTTCGCCCATCAAGCGACGTTCATTTGGCGGTCGGGATCCAAACTCGGTCTGCTGGGAAGTACTATTGGCCTTGCGATTTGCTGCTTGCTGCTGACTCAGTCGTGGGCGGAAGTACGAATCCTGATAACGTGCGGTCTGGTGATCGCCGCCCTCACGCTAGTGGGCAGCCGCTGGGTGATTAAATTCAGCATCATGAAGGGGACAGAAAATGCGCGTAATGTCGCGCCTATGGACACGATGCGTACGAGTTGATCCGTTGGCGGCAACTTACGCCTCCGTCTCCCGAAATTCATGAGAATTCACGCTGGCGGTTAACGCAGACGTTGTAATCCAGGAGCTTGGCGAGTAAATTAGTGCCCTAAGGCGTTTAGCAGTTCTGGGAATAGACGGTATTTTGATGAAAAACCCAATTAGAATCCTCGTTGCTAGTTCGGTCTTTTTACTTCTTACCCAGTATTCAACTCAAGGGCAGGTGCGAGTTGGCTGGGGCGGGTTGGAGCAGCGTGCTGCAACTGACGATTTCTTGGATTTACTGGAGTCTCTGGCTAAGACACGCAACAGTACTGTTGGGGATGTTTATGATCTTCAAACCTTGCGGGTCAAGGTCAATTACCCGAATAGCCCCTGGATCTCAGTCTCCGTTAGACCACTGACAGGAAAGCGAAGCACGGCGACGACAATAAGTGCGCTAGATGATCTGGTTTGGGAACATTTAACACAGAACGTACTTGACATAGATGCAGCTGACGAAGCGAAGAATGCTGATAAAACGCGAAAACCTAACGTATTGCAAGTCACTCTTGCGGATGATTCGCCGAAACCATCTCTAGCCAGGGTTAATGACAGTATTTTGAAAGAAATGCTGGGTGAAGGCATGCACCTTTATTTCCGTAGCGACTTCGAAGGCGCCGTCGAAATCTTCACCAAGGTTATCGACTACCAGTCCAAAGATCCACTTGTGTTTTACTTTCGGGGGCTAGCGTTTGATAAGCTTGGACGTACGTACGAGTCGGAGGCGGACTATGAGGTTGGTGCTGGCCTGGAAGCAGCTAGAAAAGTTCCTGCTCGTTTGAACGAATCTCTATATCGAGTGCAGGGGAGTCAGCGTATGAAGATAGAAGAGATGCGCCTTAAGGCTCGAGTGGCAGCCGTGGCCAGCAAGCGTTCTTGACCTCGGTTGCCACGGCAATGATTCGAAGTGAGATCGAAATCTTTTCGTGACGATGAGGCATGCACAGCTTACGCGCGTCTGGTCGTATGTGACCTGCCTAGCTACAACGATCGCGAGGTACAAAAATGTCGCCACATTGTAACGGCGTGAGGCTCGGGCTCGGTTGCCGCTGGCAGAGTAATACATGTCGCCGCTTTGGAGAACGTCGATTACGGTCACAGCGAGGCGACAACCTCAGATTGAAACTCGCTGCAGCAGCGAACACTAAAGCCGGCTTTGCCTTCAGCGTCTGTTGATCAGACCGCGGTGCGATACGACTTCAGGTGCTCGCCAAGCTTGCTGTGGCAGACGAGTTTGTGCCTCGACATATCGGTCACCGGCGGATCGTCACCTGCCCGAAATGGAGGTTACTTCCGGCCGCTCACAGGAATAGGCCGAGCATCGCCCCTCAGTCTACGAAAGCAGTGCTGATCGCCACCCTGCTCATTGCGTGTTAATCAGCATGGCGAATAGTTCGCGACTGGTACGGGAGTACCGGACCGGTCCTGAACTCGTAAGTCTTTTTCGGCAAACGATTTAGATGCAAAATCAAGGGATTTGCCGGTCTCGACATTGGCGACAGGAAAATGGCGGCTGTTAAGCTACTTTTCCGTAACGCGGCACACTCAGAGCACCCCCACCGAACCGGTCTCGAACTCAAAAAAACCAGTCTTTTCCAGCATTTCTGAAAACGAGTTCTCAAAAAAGGTTCGTATTCAGGGTTGGTACGGGGAGCCTTTTCACCCACCTGACGCAACTTTGCGTCGGTGGTTAACGGGTATCCGAGTTTGGGAAGATCCGAGTCTCGACTTTTCTGGTCTGAGCTACCCGGCCTGAATTCTGGGAAGACCCGCATCCGGTACTCCGCACGCTTGTCAGTTGCGTCGAGGAAGTTGAGTTCGATTGATTCGACCACACAGTTCAGGATCGCCTTTTTTTCCTGGTCCTCGGCATCGTCCAGCAAATCTCCGATCACTGTCCAACTGTCGGTGAATTCCCGCGAAGCAGATTCAAGCCGTTGGTGAGGGGATCTCTGTTCAATCAAGGACTCCAGGCGGTTCCCAAGATTCTTCCGTTCATCTTCAAGGTCCACGAGTTTGCCCTGAACGGACTCAACTCCATTGGACCCGAGTGAGCTAAGTGCGGCAACGAGGTTGCCGATTTCTGACTGCACGGTGGTCATTCTCTTTCGCACGGCTTCAATGTCTGAGTTGATCTTTTCACTGTCTTGGTCCAGGGTCTTGTAGGCCTCCTCGATCACACGCTGACGGTGTTCGGGTTCGGCAGCAAGGCACCTCACTCTCTCGGCTACAGCCTCCTCCAGGTTCCCGGCTGGGATTGACGGGGTAGAGCATTCCGTTTTGGAGCCGTAGTGATTCTGTCGAGTGCATTTGTAGTAGTAGTACGTCCGGCCTTTGGACTGGGAGCTTGTTGGTGTCAAAGAAGCACCACAACTGCATTTGAGGAGTGAGCGTTCGGTGAAGTGCATC
>DNWZ01000337.1:0-1135 GCA_003506095.1 Planctomycetaceae bacterium
CAAAATGCTCGCAGGTTGAATTGTGCCTGATACCGGACGAGGCATTGAGCCAGTACGTAAGTGGCGTTTCGTCCGAGGACTCAGGTACTGGGCGTGGCGTGCGCTGCCTTGCCCTAAATTCCCAGGGTGCCAGCGGTGACGGATCGGCCCAGAGTCCGCGTTTTGCCTGGCGCGCTGCGTCTTCGAGTTGAGCGAGGCGATTTTCTTGGTTGTATTGCTTGTAATGCCAAGCCCATCCGTCCTCAATCATCTTGGCATTGGCATCTAAATCGCCAACCATGATGACACCGAGCGTGCGTCCGAATCGATCGGTACCGGTCTTTTTAATCGTAACAGTCTTGCCAAAAACCAAGCCGCTCAAAGCCTGTTTTGCTCGCGCACCAAAGCTCTGGTTCGACTCCGGGGCATCGATACCTTCGAGCCTGACTCGGACCTGCTCCTTGTTCACAAGCACTGTGACGGTATCGCCGTCGGCGACGCTGACTACTTTTCCCTGAAATTCTTCGATGACTCGCGGAGGATTGGCGCAGAGTAAAGTCGTCGCCAGCACGACGACATTGAANNGGGGGCAGTAGCCGGTGAGGAACGATTCGGGTTACAGTCTAGCGTCGTATCGGATCTCCTGCTCGTGGCTTTACGCCGCCAGGGACAACATGTGTCCCTCCTAGGCACTTTTTCGTCGAAAAAATATCGACCAGGGCAGTTGTCACGGTGGGGCAGTAGCCAAGTTCGGTCGACACCCTCTGGAAAACGTCATGCGAACATATTTGTTAACCCTTTTTAACGCTGTGTTTATCCTCAGCATGGGCACGCCGTCTGCTTTTGGATGGTCTGAGGGTGGCCATCACATCATCGCCAGCCTCGCCTATCAGATGCTCGACGATGCCGACAAACAAGCGATTGTCGAGCTTCTGAAGCAACATCCACAGTTTGGCACCGAGTTTGTCCCGCCGATTGAAGTCGATTCGCCCGAGGAACTACGGATTTGGATCGCCGGTAGGGCAGGATACTGGCCAGATGTCGCCCGTGGTTACCCTGAGTTCAACCGCTCAACTTGGCACTATCAGCTTGGCTCGACAATGGTGCTCGGCAATGTGTCTTTCATCGATGTACCAGCAACACCAGTTGAATTGCC
>DNWZ01000337.1:1141-3376 GCA_003506095.1 Planctomycetaceae bacterium
GCCGACGCCGATCTCAACACACAAGAGCTCTACATCGGCCAAGCGATCGAGCTCTGCCGTCGGGTTTTGGGATCCGGCGATACCAGTGCTACCGACCGCGCCCTGGCGATCTGCTGGCTCGCACATCTGGTAGGCGATTCGCACCAGCCCTGCCATTCAGGAAGCTTGTACGCCGAGATTGTGTTTCCCGAGGGAGATCGTGGCGCAAACTCAATTCGAACGCGGCAAGCTAGGAACATGCACGCGCTGTGGGACCAGTTGCTGGGGCAACGCTATGCCCATGGAGATGTCCGCCGACGAATGGTCGAAATCCAAACAGACGCCGAGTTGGCGGCCAGCGCTGACGCGGCCATGGAACAACCCGATTACCTTGATCCTAGCCAATGGCTGAAGGAAAGCCGAGACTCGGGGCTGCAATTCGTTTACACGCCGGAAGTGATCGACGTCGTGCTGCGGGCTCAACGCGGTGGCTCGGCGAACCTGGAGCCGATTACGCTATCCGAAGAATATCTGAAGAACGCTGGCCGGGTTGCTCAAGCGAGAGCGCTGCTGGCGGCGAGGCGTCTCGCAACGGTTTGGAGCGAGTCATTGGCTGCTGCTACTGACGATAGCAACACACGACGCTAGATTGAGGTGGCAGAACCGTTCCTTCTGATTTGCCGATTCCCTGCCCGTTCCAAATTGTCGTGGTTCACAATGCATATTTTCAGATTGCTCGCACTGCTGATCGTTTTGCTCGGACAGTACTGCTTCCCAGTCACCGCAATTGCCGCCGATCGTCTGACGCCGGCCCCTTCCGGTACGTTCGCGATTGTCTTGATACCAGATACACAAGCTTACAAAGGGGCAAATACGAAGGCCGAACCCGACAGTGCCGAAGTGGTAACTAATCCGATTTTCGAAGGACATGTCGATTGGATAGCCAATCACATTGAAGACCAGAACATCGTTTTCGTAAGCCATGTCGGTGATATTGTTGACAAAAATGTACACGAGCAATGGGCGGTCGCCAGAAAATGTATGGACGCGTTACACGGAAAGGTTCCGTACGGCATTTCGGTGGGTAATCATGACATGACCAGCAGTGGTGATTCGACGTTGTTCCGGGAGTATTTCCCTGCTACCCGATTCGAGCGCTTTCCTTGGTACGGCGGCTCCTTCGCAGGCTCCAAAGCGGACCCGAAGATCTCTGGAAGCAACTCAAATAGTTTTCAACTGTTCACCGCAGGTGGGATTGAATTTCTGTTCTTGCATTTGGAATGCAACGCCCCAGACGACGTGTTGGAATGGGCAAACGAAGTCCTTCGCCGCCACGTCGATCGCCCAGCGTTCATCACCAGTCACATGGGTTGGGGGCCCAAAGAGAAACCAACGACTAACGAAGGCTTTGTCGCCGCCGAGAAGGGGCGGATGACTTGGTCAAAGATTCATGGAGCCCGTGGCAACACACCGCAACAACTATGGGAGAAGTGTTACCGGCTGCATCCTAATTTGATCGCCGTATTTTCGGGTGACCAAAGCAGAACACAGGCGTTCAAGGCGGAGTCGCGTGGGAATCATGGGAACGTGGTACACGAGCTGTTGCAAGATTATGGCAGCGGTTGGCTTCGCCTTTATCGTTTTACACCGCAATTGAATCGCTTCGAGGGTGAGGCGATAACAGTGCACTCCAAGACGGGCGAACTTTGCCAAGGAACGAATCTTGTTCCTGATCGGACGGAACATCAATTCCGATTGAAATTTGATCTGGTAAAAGCGAAGTAGATCAACCGTGGTCCGGGTAATAGTCGGGGCAGGCTGCAACGCAATTGTCGCGGTCGATCCGTTTGAGCAGGAATACTTTATGTCGCGTCATCGAAGTGGCGGCAATTGAGGCCGGAAGCCGGAGACAACCTTTGAGCAACGATGACATAAGTAATTTGGCCGATGAAACGCTTTCAGAGCTGTCTCGCAACTGTGCAGAGATGATTCAAAGTGTTTGCGTCCGTTTGGAAGACCCGGACTTAATCGCGAGTATCCGCAGGCTGATGCAATCGTCAGATCTGCTCGAAACTTTTGCGCAAATCCAGCAAGAAGACCGCAGCATCGCGAACATGATTCTCAACGCGGGCCTGGCAACGTTGGTCAATTCACAGAGTGTTATCGCAATCGACAACGAGTTTAGGCGTCGTGCAGCGGAAAGAAACTGATTGGAACAGGTAACTTTTTACAGGTAAGGTTCGCATCAACCTCCCC
>DNWZ01000003.1:0-4461 GCA_003506095.1 Planctomycetaceae bacterium
TTTTGCTGGATGCCATGATCCGGCACGGTGTCCAACCAGGTGCAGATGCCGATCGACAGACCTGGTTGCGTCGGTTGACTTATGATTTGGTGGGATTGCCGCCCACCATGGATGAAATGCAAGCTTTCATCAACGACGCATCTCCCAACGCTGAATCGCACGCGATCGATCGCTTGCTGGATTCGCCCCATTTCGGCGAGCGGTGGGGACGTCATTGGTNNATGCCGACACCGCTGGCGATGGCGCGGATTATCCGATCCGTGAAGCTTATAAGTATCGCGATTATGTGATCGCAGCCTTCAACAGCGATAAACCCTACGATCAATTCTTGCGAGAACAGATCGCTGGCGACATCCTTGCCAATCAAACTGCTGCGACCGGTGATATCACGCCCGATGAGTACGCTAGCCAGGTAACGGCGACCGGCTATATCGCCATGACAAAACGGTTCGGATACAACATCAACACCGAGTTTCAGCATCTGGACATTGCTGACACGCTTGATAATTTCGGACAATCGATCCTGGCGCTTTCAATCGGTTGTGCCCGGTGCCACGACCATAAGTACGATGCCATCACGGCCGACGATTATTATGCCCTGTATGGGATCTTTGCCAGTTCCCAGTACAGTTTTCCAGGTGGCGAGGAATATAAAAAACCTCATAACTTGGTACCACTGGCGTTGCCGTCGGTTGTTAGCGCGGCCCAGCAACGTGTGGCCAATGAAGTGAGCGTCTTGGACGCGAAGTTGGCAGAAGTCGAGAGCAAACGTTCCGAAGTGATGGCCCAGAACGTGGTCGGGCTCAGCCGTGATCCTGGATTGGAAATGCAGACGATCGATAAGCCGGGCGCTGCGCCGTGGTTTACCGCTGGCCCCAACACGATCACCTCGGAAGCACAAAGCCCGTTTAATCACGTCCAACCGATCGGAACCCAAGGAATTCGCATTTCGCATGGAAAACCGACCGACGGTGTTCGACATGAATTCAGTGACGTGACGGCGGCAAAGTCGTCTGTGTTTTATTTCAATTTTGATTTTCGCAATACCGAAGCGGTCGACGGGCCAGGCGGTTATCGATTCTTTCTCGCTCGCGGTGCACTGCAGTCGTTAGCGATTCAGATGAGCGTTGATTCGCGTCAAATCAAGTTCACCAACGGCAATCAAACTGAAGTTGTTCGCGAATTAAAGCCAGGTGTTTGGTACAACGTCCAACTGAAGGTCGACTTAGCGAACAAAACTTTCTCGGGCCAGATCGGCAATCCTGGTGATGTCGTTTCGTTTGAAGATTTTGCGATCCATCCAGACTGGGACGGAGTGCTCAATACATTCGTCTGTGACGGATTTGGCGAAGATCAATCGAAGTCGCCGACGCGTGACATCGACAATGTGATTGCGCAACTGGAACCGTTTGCTTCGCTACAAGAAGCTTCGTCGGTTCGTCCGCCATCGACGACTCAGATCGACTTCGTGGCGATTAAGAAAGAATTGGAAACCTTGGACGCTGAAAGTGGGCGGATCAAAGCAGAACGGGCGGCGCTGCAATCGAGCATCAGCTTTCCGATGGCGTATGGAGTGGCTGAAGGAAAGCCACATAACGCAAAGGTTCAGCGACGTGGTGAACCGGATCGCTTGGGCGATGAAGTGCCTCGGCGTTTTTTGCAGATTCTTGGTGGCGATTTGGTGCCAGCCGATTACGAGGGGAGCGGACGACTGCAGTTGGCAGACTGGGTGACGCGTGACAGCAATCCGTTAACGGCCCGAGTGATCGTCAATCGCGTTTGGCAACATTTATTCGGCCGCGGATTGGTCGACACGCCTAATGATTTCGGAACGCGCGGGACGGTGCCCAGCCATCCCGAATTGCTCGATTTTTTGGCTGCTGAGTTTGTCGAGGACGGTTGGTCGATCAAGCGGCTGATTCGGCGAATCACGATGTCGCGAGCGTATCGATTGACCAGTCATGCAACGGAGCAACAGATTGCCAGTGATCCCGAGAATCGCTGGTTCACGCGGCATCGTCGACGATCGCTCGACGCAGAATCGATACGCGATGCGATCTTGGCAGTCAGCGGCGGATTGGATACCAGCCCTGCTGGTCCGCACCCGTTCCCGGAGGTTGATTCTTGGAAGTTTACCATCCATTATCCTTTCCATGCGGTTTACGATTCGAACCATCGCAGCGTTTACCTGATGATCCAGCGGGCGCGTCGCCATCCGTTCTTGGCGCTGTTTGATGCGGCGGATCCGAACATCAGTACGGCGACTCGCCAAATCACGATTACGCCGACGCAAAGTTTGTATCTGATGAATGCGCCGTTGGTGCACCAGCATGCAGGTAGCCTGGCGAAGCGGATATCCGAAACGATTGATCAACCCGATGCAGCAACCGATCAAGCGGTTGTGGGGGCTTATGAGATCATTTTGGCTCGCCAACCGAGCGAAGCTGAAATCACTCGGGCTACCGATTTTCTCAAACGATCGCAAGAGGTTCTGCGGTCGACAGGTGATGCCGACGCAATGCAACAGGCGACCGCGGCATTCTGTAGGGTCTTATTGACGAGTAATGAGTTCTTATATGTCGATTAGAAGGAAGATGCGCCAAACCGCTCCGATTGCGATTTCGCGACGTGACATGCTGGCCCGTGCAGCTGGTGGATTCGGATCACTCGCCTTGGCCAGTTTATTGGCCGAAGAATCGTTGGCGAGTGTGACCGATCCGCTCGCGCCGCGTGCTCCGCATTATGCAGCTAAAGCGACCAACGTGATCTTTATGTTTTCGACCGGCGGGGCGTCGCATGTCGATACATTCGATTACAAGCCGAAACTGTTTGCTGACCATGGCAAGTCGATCACGATCGATAACTGGCAGGGGAAGCTTGGCGAGTTCACGCGATATTTGAAGCGGCCGAATTGGGATTTTCATCCGCGGGGCAAGAGCGGGATACCGGTCAGCGATCTGTTTCCGCATTTGGGCAATGTGGTTGATGATTTATGCGTGCTGAATTGTGTCGAAGGCGATCACACGGGGCACGATAAAGCGACGATGGGGATGCATACCGGATCGTTCAACTTTGCGCGGCCCAGCATCGGATCGTGGGTCAGTTATGGGCTGGGTACGGAAAATCGTAATCTGCCATCGTTTATGGTGCTTGCGCCTGCTGCACCCTATGCGGGAGCGCAAGTTTGGGGCAGCGATTTCTTGCCCGGTTGTCACCAGGGAACGCACGTCAAGCCTGGTCCCGATCCACTGCCCAATGTCAAACCGTTGTCCGCCAGCGAATCGTTGCAACGTTTGGAGATGGAGTTGCGTGATCAGATCAATGCGCAACATTTGAGCGATCGTGCTGGCGACGCGGCGCTGGAAGCGAGGATTCGATCATTCGAGACGGCATTCGGGATGCAGCGTGAGGCGCCCGAGGCGTTTGATTTGTCACAAGAAAGTGCCGCGACGCTGGAATCTTATGGAATCAAGCCGGGCGCCAACTCTGGTTTCGGTTGGCAGTGTTTAGTCGCGCGTCGGTTGATCGAACGTGGTGTAAGGTTTATTGAGTTGATCGATACCGGATCGGGGTCGGGTGAGAACTGGGATTCTCATGGCGATATGCAAGCGCACGCTCCGCTTGCCAAGGCGATCGACCAACCACAAGCCGCCTTGATTGCGGATTTGAAGCAGCGTGGAATGTTGGAAAACACGTTGGTGGTATGGACCACTGAGTTCGGTCGAACGCCTTATAACACCAGTGCGGAGGCGAAGGGGCGAGAGCATCATCACCAAGTCTTTACATCCTGGATGGCCGGTGGAGGAGTCAAGGGTGGAATGATTCACGGCAGTAGTGATGAACACGGGATCGGGCCAGCGACCGGACGTGTACACGTTCATGATTTTCACGCCACGATTCTTCATCTGCTGGGATTGGACCACGAACGATTAACGTTTCGTCATGGGGGCCGTGATTACCGCTTGACCGATGTCGCGGGTAAGGTGGTCGAGCCGATTTTGGCGTAAAGTAGCAGGCACACTCCGTGNNCGGCACACGGAGTGTGCCTACTACTACTTTTGGACAAATGGTTTTAAGGCTGATCGTTGGAATTAAGATTTCGACAATCGAGACAGGTGATTAACTAACATTTCAGTTTCTAACAACAACTTCGGTTCTAACTCTGCCAATCGCGATGGAATGTCCATCGATGAGTGCAATAGCGACAGGACGATGATCCTGCCAACGATTGCCGTCTCGCAAACAAGCAAATGCTGCTCGATTCTGTAAAACTTGAGCGAATCGTGAAAGGGCAATTCTTCGCGAAGAAGGTCTGGGTTATCTGCTATACGTCGGATTCCTGCTTCAAGCTTTCTGACATACTGTGCCGCAACTCGCTCTCCAAACTTATCAATCGAAAAAGATTCGATGTCGACGATGTCGCGAAGCGCACGATCGGTTAGGTGAACAGTTCGCTTCTTG
>DNWZ01000003.1:4513-27324 GCA_003506095.1 Planctomycetaceae bacterium
AGATCACGCATGAACTCGCTTGGTGTTGCGTACAGGGTTCCATCTCCTGAATTAGCGTCAACGAACGCGCGCAACTCGTCCGTTAGCGACACATTGATCGATGAGCTCATTGTTCCGTCTCCTTGTTTTGTCATTGGGTTTATGAACACGAAATGTTACCCGAAATCGCGAATTACGTCAATGTTTTCTACTAAGCCATGACCACTCTCACTTCCGAAGTTGTGCCGATGATTTTCAGGTAGGCTTCGTCGATCGGTTCGTTTCGCAGTTACTAAGCAGGTCTGCATAAGTAAGTCGGTCTAAGACCGACGAAGGCAACCGCGCGCGTCGCGCGGGAGGGCCGGCCTTTCGGGACCGTGGAGGGCCCTCTCCGGCCCTGAGAGGCCGACTCTCCCAAGGGAGAGTGTCCTGCTCAATATGCCGACTTACTAATGCGTACCTGCTTAGAAACGGGCTCTGTTGCGGGCGTAAGTGATACGGCATATTCGCAGGCTTTTTACCCATCATTTAACGCCTGTTAAGGTGGCGGGCGAATACGCTCCGATTCGACTGTGCCGCCCTCCGGGCTAACGATATGCGCAACTTCAAAACGCGTAAGCGAGGAAATTCCCCGTCATTCTATCCCTTGCTCAGACTGCGGGTTGTGATTTCTTGCTCTTCCCAATCAAGGTTATCTGTCAGTTGCGGCACTAGACTCTGTTTGAAAATGGATACAACGAAGTTTGCAAAAGTATTATGAGAGCGGTTGGTTCAAACCCAATGACTTTAATCGATTCTCGCACCAAGCTGCATCGGGTTGAGTGAGTGTGGGGCGAAGCGGTTGTGAGTAGTCGATATCGCCATATCGCCCGTTGAAATAGCATGCATTCACTGCGGCTTGAAGATCGAGCGGGGCATCTTTCTGACCTATTCCAAGTGGTACCGCGATCACTGGCAGCGGTTGACTGAGCGGCATCGGGTAGACTTCGATCTTTAAAGGCACAGTCCCACGGCGTATGCAGGCCAAATAAGTCGCCCGATGGTTGCTAGGGATCCGATTCATCGGAAACACCAAATCGCGGTTGCCGGTTCGTGTCAAGTCAATCTCGGCTTGATTCACTTTTGCAATTCGATACTCCCGTTGTTTCCGAACATATAAATCATTTCCGTCACCTTCGCGTTTATTGGTTGGGCTGAGCAATTCGATGGCCGTGACCACCTTCTCCCCCGACGTTGTGTCTATGATTTCGAGATAGGCTTCGGTGATCGGCTCATCTCTTAGTTCAATCAAAACCGGCTCTGTCGTCGCTAGCGCGCCGGACATTTGCGTGGGTTTCCTGGTGGGACGTCGTGTAACGTAGGCATCCGGTACGATTGAACGGTCTCCTTTGGGGTCGCCGCAAACAAAGACACGTTCCTTAACTTCCACGCAAAACGACTGTGGCAAAACCGATTGGAGTTAATCGCCCAAGTAGGTGATCAAGCGATGGTGAACCGATCGCCAATGATACTCAAGGTACGGATCCATTCCGGGGAACGGGCTTGCAGTCATAGTTCGATCGAAAAAACGCGGATAATGACAAGCTCGACGAAATCGTTCAGATCTTGCAAGTTTACGCGATCCGTGGGCAGGTCGCGATATTCGTTGTTGAGCAGCGTTGGAATGTCGCTCGGTAGGAGCACGAATGACGATAGGCAAACGGGATGATATAGTCATAGCCTGAAACGACTTGCTTGATCCAACCGATTCGACTTATTTCCCTTGACGGCTTCTGAATTGACCGCTTCGCGCCCTCGCCGCAATCGTTTGCGAAATCGCCACCGAGTGCGAGCCGCAATCTTGCTTCTGACCGCACTCGTGATTGCGGTCAGCTATGTCGTTGTGATGGCTACTTGGCAATCGGCCAATGACCGGTTGGTACAGTTCACTGATCTGATTCCTCCGCGAATCGCTGATGTGATGATCGCAGGATGGGCATTCTTTATTGGCTCTTCGATCGGCAGTTTTCTGAATGTCGTCGCTTGGCGGATGCCTCGGGGAATGAGCATCAATGGGCGGTCGCATTGTCCACGGTGTGACAACGGTTTGCAGTGGTACGACAATTTGCCTGTTTTTGGCTGGTTGGCGTTGGGTGGCCGATGCCGATTTTGTCGGCTGCCGATTTCGCCGCGATACCCGATTGTCGAAGCGACGGTGGGACTGTGTGTAATGTGGATGGTCGTGCGTGGCGTTTACAGCGATGCGAGCCATTTGCCTTTTTGGCCTAAGCGATACGGCTACAGCACGTCGCTTTGGATGCCTTATTTATCGAATGATTCGCTGGCCATGATCACCTATCATGTGACCGGTATCGCTTGTTTGTGGGCCCTCGCTTTGGTGCGGGCCGATGGAAGCCGGTTGCCGCGGCAGTTGATGTATTGGTGTCTGGCGGTAGTGGCGGTGCCGATGTTGGTGGTCCCCTATTTCGCGGTTATGCCTTGGACGGTGCGAGAAAGTGATTTGTGGAGTCCCAATGGCCAGTATTTGAACGCGGCGATGCGGGTGCTGACCGGTGGCGCGATGGCCGTGATGTTGGCACGGATGATGGTCAAGTATCTTTGTCCCACAGCCGACCCGAAGCTCAATCCGCTTGGCGAATCGACTGAACGGTTAATCGATTTGATCGTTTTGTTGGCCGTGGCTGCGATCTTGGTCGGTTGGCAGGCGGTGATTCCGGTTGCGGTGGTTGCGATCTTGATCGGCGCGGCGGTACCGGCGATGTTTATCCATGGCGCTGATCCGTTGGCCAGGTTTGCGTTGGGGTTGCCGATCGCGACCACCTTGCAAATCGCTTATTGGGGATGGTTGCACCGATGGGAATATTGGCCGAGCGTGAATACGCATGCAGGCATCACGCTCGCTTGGGCCGCGGCAATCTTGTTATTGCCGCGTTTGCTGGTTACCGCACCGCGAAGTAGAGCGATTGAGCTCGATCGCGATCAAGCGGAATCGGATTGAAAGTGCCGGTCCACTGCTTGATGGCATCGTCGGACAGTTGCCCGATTTTGTCGTCGGGAACTGCTAACTCGGCTAGTGTCGTTGCCAGACCGGCTTGTTTCAGCATCGCTTGAACAAGGTCGGCAAGGCGACCGGGAGCATCCTGGGTGGCGACATCCGGCTCGACTTCGGACAGCAATTCGCGATACCAGGTTGCGTGTTTGGCACCGTTCATGCGGATCACAGCGGGCAGCATCAATCCGACGGCTTGTCCGTGAGCGATGTCGTAATGAGCGGTCAGCGGATTGGCGGTTGCGTGGGCGGCGCCTAGCATCGAAGTTTCGATCGCCAGTCCCGCAAAACAGGCACCGATTTGCATCCGTGATCGTGCTTCCAAATCGGTCGGGTCGTCCAGCACTCGCGGAAAACCGGTCGCCAGCCATCCGAATGCTCGACGGGCAAACGTCAACGAGATTGCGTTGCGGCGAGTGGTAACGTAGGTCTCGATCGCATGGGAGATCGCATCGATGCCGGTTAAAGCGGTCACTCGCGGTGGTTGAGTGAGCGTTAATTCGGGATCGAGCAACGCGATTTTGCATGCCGCGCGCGGGTCGCCGCAAGCCATTTTGACGTGCGTTTCGCTGTCGCTGATCAGGGCAAACGATTGCGATTCGCTGCCCGTTCCGGCTGTGGTCGGTACGGCGATCATCGGCAACAGGTCGCCGGTCGCTTTGCCGACGCCGTGATAATCACGCATCGACCCGCCACACGAGTAAACGAAGTTGATCCCTTTGCAGCAATCCAGGCTGCTGCCGCCGCCCAAGCCGACCAACAAGTCGGGCTTGAACCCTCTCGCCACTGCTACCCCGCGATCGACCATCGCCGTGGTCGGGTTCTCGGCAAAGTCGTGAAACGAAGCGACCTCAAGGCCCGCATCACGCAGCGATCGAGCACCGCTTTCGAAATGCCCGGCACTGACGACGCCACTGTCCGAAACGACCAGAACGCGGTTGATTGCAGGACCGCCGGCGGAAAGTCCCCGAGCCAAATCACCCAGTCGCTTAATCGCCCCGCAGTCAAAGATGATTCGTGTGCGAGGTTGAAAGTCGAACGATTCCATGTGCGGCCTAGGCGGGAAGTGTCGGGCGGGAACGAACGGGCATGGCGATTTGAAGTCCGTGAGCCGCATCGATTGTACCGCTCAATGGAGCGTCGGTCACCTCAGCGGCGGTCGTACGGAAGACGTCCTACGTGACGTAAGCCAGAAAGGATCAAACGTCGATCTCGACTGCCTCTTCGGCTCGATCCATGATGAAGCGGAACCGTGCCGAAGCGTCCCGGCCCATCAAATCGCTGATCACGCGGTCGGTTTCCAAATGATCGTCGATTTCGACTCGCATCAGACGACGCGTCTTGGGATTGAGCGTCGTATTCCAAAGGACTTGCGGCATCATTTCGCCGAGTCCCTTGAAGCGTGTGATTTCTGGCTTGGACCGTCCCGCATGCTTTTCGATAATCTTTTGGCGATCCGGTTCGTCGGCTGCCCAGTAGGTTTCTTTGCCGATATCGATGCGATAGAGCGGTGGCAGGGCGATAAACAAATGCCCAGCGGCGATCAACGGTTGCAGGTGGCGATAGAAGAAAGTCAGCAGCAGTGTTGTGATGTGATGGCCGTCGGAATCAGCGTCCGCCAGCAGGATAACCCGCTGGTAACGCAAATTGGCGAGATTGAAACCGGGACCGATGCCGCAACCGATCGCGGTCAGCAAGTCTTCAATTTCTTTGTTTTCGAGTAATTTTTTCAGCGGCACGCTTTCGGTATTCAGCACCTTGCCACGCAACGGCAGGATCGCTTGAAAGTTTCGATCGCGCCCCTGTTTGGCACTGCCACCGGCGGAGTCACCTTCAACGATGAACAGTTCCGAATGGTCGCGTCCGCTGGCCAAACAATCGCTCAACTTCCCTGGCAATGCGGTCCTTTTGGCGCCGCCTTTTCGCGACACCGCTTCGGAAGCTGCTCGCGAAGCTTCACGCGCCCGCGCCGCGGCGATGATGCGCGCGACGATTTGGTCGCCAACGGAGCGGTTGTTGTTTAGCCACTGTTCCAGCAGCGGCCTGAGTGCTGATTCCACCGTCGCTTGAGCTTCGGGATTATTCAGCCGGTCTTTCGTTTGGCCCTGGAATTGTGGTTCAGGGATGAAGATCGAGACGATGCCAATCAAGCCTTCGCGAATGTCCTCATGCGTGATTTTGATCCCGCGAGGCGTCAAATTGTGCGTTTCGACATAGTTTCGCACCGCCTTGGTCACGCCGCTGCGGAACCCGTTCTCGTGTGTTCCGCCGTCGCCGGTCGGGATGCCGTTGACATAGCTGCGGACGTGTTCGTCGGTCGATTCGGACCACAGCATCGCGACTTCGATCCGCTGGTCGTCGTCCTTGCGAAACGCGAATGGGGCATCATGGATCGGCCTTGCTTGTCGCAATTTAACGACCTGGGCCAAGTAGTCGACGATCCCCTGCTCGTGCAAAAACGTTTCGCTGGTGCCTGCCTTTTCGTCGATGAACGAAACTTTCAACCCGCGATGCAGGAAGCTGGCCGTTTCCAAGCGATTGCGAATGATATCGGCATCGAACTCGGTTTTTGGAAAGATCGTCGGATCAGGCGTGAAGGTGATCGACGTGCCAGTGCCGCGAATCGCCCCGGGCAATTTCTTCAGCGGCCCGGTGACAAGCCCCTTGGAAAACGTCATTTGATACTGAACGCCATCGCGGCGGACCGTGGCGATCAATTCCTTGGACAGGGCGTTGACGACCGAGGCACCGACGCCGTGCAGGCCACCAGCGGTTTTGTAGTTATTGCCGTCGAACTTGCCGCCGGCGTGCAAAATGGTCAACACCATCTCGAGTGCCGGCTTTTTCGTTTTCGGGTGCTTGTCGACAGGAATACCGCGGCCGTTATCGCTGACCGTGACCGTGTGGCCGTCTTTGTGCAACGTCACTTTGATCTCGGACGCGTGTCCGTTCATCGCCTCGTCGACGCTATTGTCGACGATTTCCCACACCAAGTGATGCAGCCCCGCGCTGCTGACCCCACCAATGTACATGCCCGGACGCTTGCGAACCGGCTCGAGTCCCTCGAGGGCAGTGATGTCCTTCGCGCTGTATTCTTTGGCAACTGTGCTCATAGCGGTCGTTTTCAAAAGGAAAGAGCCTATCGATGCACTCACGCCCCGCATTTTCCGTGCGATGGTCGCAAGCCATGTTCAGGACAATAGGCGACCAGCGGTCCGCAATCAATCCGACTTTGCCGGTTAAGCAATCCAGTCTGTCGGCCGCTCAGACTGCGTTGGAATCTTTACTGTCAGATACGGCGACGCCTGTTTTTTGCTCTTCCACTGCGGGGGACGTGGCGTTTAAGAAAAGAGGGTGCGAGCATTTCCAATTTTAAATCATATTTAAGGCGTTTTTGATGCTTCAAGTTGTATTCGTTAAATGGGGGACCCGATACGGGGCCGAGATGATCAATCGTCCCGTCCGTGCGATCCAAAAACACGCATCCTGCGACCTGAGATTTGTTTGCATCACTGATGATGACCAGTCGAATTTTGATTCCGCAGTCATTACACGACCTTTTCCCGAGTTCACCGCGTCGTTCGACCACCTCAAAGGCGGATGCCGACTGAAAATGGCGATGTTCGCCCCTGGTGTTTTGCAGGCAGGCATTCCAACCCTGTTTCTCGACCTGGACACGTTAATTCGCGGCGACGTCGCCCAAGTTCGCAACCACATTGTCCGTCACGGCGGCATTCACATGATGAAGAGCCATTATCTTCCTTGGTGGCGGGTCCAAAAATGGGTCGGACCGCTGATTGGCAATAAGTATTATCACGGTAATTCGTCCGCAGTCGGATTTATGCCCGAGAACTATTATTGGTTATTCGATCAGTTCAACAAAACCATTGTCGGCGATCCGAGTGAGGCCGGTTCGAAGACGCTGGGAGTCGATGACCGTTTCATCAGTTGTTACTGCCGGGAAACCTTGCGTGTATTCCCGACTTCACTGCTGGTCAAATTTTCTGGTGAATACATGTCGCCGTTCCTAGCGGCGGAGTCGCTAAAAAGCCAACTGCCGTGGGTTAAGTCGCGACGCGAAGGTCAGGTAGCGGTCACGTTCGCAGGCGAATCGCTGAAACCCGACAAATTGATAACGCTGGGCCAGGGTGATGAAATCCGATACAAGTGGCTGAAAACCAGGTGGCAATACGAAGAGTTCCAGCAATACTGGGCCACCAGGATTGCGTGAACTCAGCGCAACGACCGCCGTCAACCTGCACGGCCCACAATGATTAAATGGTGCCACCCAATGATTAAATGGTGCCACCCAATGATTAAATGGTGCCACCCAAAAAGATTAAATGGTGCCACCCAACAATTAAATGATTAAATGGTGCCACCCAAGATTTGCCTAAGGAGCCACATGACTGCCTAGTGAAAACCACCCGTTGTAAATTGATCGACTGGCGGGGGGCGGGTACAATCTCGGAAAATCGGAGAAACGATGATGGGTAGAGCAGTTCGGGCAGAAGAGTTTCAGGCGTCGGAAGTCGGGATCGTGCATGTAGTACAAAGATGCGTGCGTCGTGCTTGGCTTACCGGAATCGACGATAAGACTGGCCAGGATTATTCCCACAGGCGCGAGTGGATTCGACGGCGACTAGAATCGCTCGCATCGGTCTTCGCCGTCGATATCCTGACTTATGCGATCATGAGCAATCATATGCACCTGATCTTGCGCAACCGCCCGGATGTCGTTGGCAAATGGACCGATCAAGAAGTTGCGATTCGCTGGCTTCGAGTTTTCCCGGGTCGACGACTTGAGGAACATCTTGCGGAACCGACCCAGAGCGATGTTCAAATGCTGGTCAATCAGCCCGAGCGAATAGCCGTGATTCGCGAGCGTTTATCTGATATTTCATGGTTCATGCGAGCACTTTCTGAACCGATCGCTCGGATCGCGAACCGCCAAGACAATTGCACGGGGCGATTTTGGGAGGGGCGTTTCAAGGCGCTGCGGATCATGGATGAGGCCGGTCTGCTCGCCTGTGCGATGTATGTCGATCTCAATCCGATTCGAGCGGCGATGGTTGAAAGTCCTGAAAAAGCCGCTCATACATCCGCCCACGATCGGATTCATGCGGCCAAAGGAAAGCAGATCAACGCAGCGGCATTTGATCTGATGCCAATCTCCAATAAAGAGGCTGGCGACAAAATCAAGAATACGCCGATTGACGAATTAAAAAAGCAGCGGAACGCAAAGAAACGCAGCCCCACTGGGCGCAGGATTGCTTGTGACGCTTGGTTGTCACCATTGAACTTGGACAAGCAAATCTTATCGCTCGATCCGCAAGTTCACGGCGATGGCTTGCGGGCTAGCGATCGTGGGTTTCTGCAGATCAACTGGGAGGATTACTTGGCACTGTTGAATTGGACGTCGAATCAAGGGATTGATGGCAAAGTTGCGACAATTCCGGCTAGCCTAGCAACTGTGCTAGCATCATTAGGAATCGATTCGGTGATGTGGCGCGACATGGTTTGGCATTTCAAAAAGTATTTTGGCCGATCGACCTGCATCGGTTCCCCAGCGGCGATGGATGCCGATGCCAAGAAGTCGGGCAAACGCTGGCACCGGGGCCAACGCGCGGCGCGTGGCTTGTATCTGGCAGCCTGATCACGCTGCGATCAATGCGAGCCGGGGTGGGCGGCAAGTTGTTAGCGCCGGCCGACGCAGTAATTCCCAGTTGCATTGCCATAAAACTTCGGTCAGCACAGCAAATGCCCGGAAAGGTGTGCATTCGAAAAGCACGATCCAGCTGCTGAGCAGTATCGATCCAAAGCACTGAGCCGATTCTTTGCCGATTAGCGTTGTGGCTCCTGGGATCACGGCTGGCGAAACGCTTGACGGCTGGAGGCAAACGATAAACCTCCGCCTGAAAGTTCACGCCCGAACAATTCACGGGCGGCACCTACCTAATGGGTGGGTGGCACCAATTTGACGCCGCAATTGGGGTGGATGAGTGGCACCTATTGATTGGGGTGGTGTTTTTGCTGAGTGGCGGAGCAGTCGGGGACTAATCGTCCGAATCGAGCGGCGGCGGGGCGCCCGGTGGCAGGGTGACGATTTCGGCGATTCGACCATTCTTTTGAATTTCGGTCCCACGTCCGCCTCGCCCCGTGGTCTTGTACTTCGCGGTCGAAATGGTTTTCTTCGCGCCGCGATTGGTCATCACCACCATCAAATCGCGGTCGCCCGTCGACGGTTTGAAGCCCAGCAAATGATCGCCGGCGGCTAAGCGGATCAGCGTTACGCCTTTGCCAGGTCCCGACAAATAATTGACTTCCTCGGCCGGACAGACGATCGCGCGACAAGCCTGTGTCACGGCTAGAATCGTCTCGGTACCGTTGATCGTATGGACGCCAACAACCGATGCACCGGTGCTGGGCTTGGCGTATCTGCGTCCGCTTCGCGTTGACGGTTCGACTAGTGGTGCGAGGCTGAATCGCAGCGCAAACCCATTGCTAGTCGCGGCAATTCCATGAATTGGTGGGCACAGATCAGGTTTCTTCGGATTTTCCGCCACGTCGCCCAGAGATCGCGGATCGCAGGAAATCGCGGTCACAATCCGCTCGCCATCCTTCAACTTAAACAGCTTCTGAATCGGTTCGCCGAAACCGGTTGACGCAGGAATCTCAATCATCCGAGCTGTGTAACACACTCCCAAGGACGAGAAAAACGCGATTGTCGAACGTGTCGACCCGGCCAAACATGTCAGCACCGCATCGCCTTGCCGCAGCCGACTCTTGCTCGGGTCGGTAATCTGTTTTTGACGTTTTACCCAGCCATCGGTTGTGATCATAACGTTGCAGTCTTCGGCGACAATGAAGTCTTCTTCGGAATATTCCGCTTCTTCTTCAACCGTCTCGATTGCCGATCGGCGTCGCGCCAGCGGATCGTTTCCGAACGTGGTGATCAAGTTCTCGATTTCCCCACGAACGATTTGCCACCGCCCCGACGCGTTGGTGTCCTCGGTCGCTTCTGCAAGCAGCCGGCGGATTTCGCGAGCCCTTTTTTGTTTGTCCTTCAGCTCGTCGCGGATCAGGTTGATTTCCAACCGTGCAAGCCGATACAGCCGCAGCTCCAAAATCGCATCGGTCTGTTCCGCATCCAAGCCGCCCTTGCCGTTCTTATCCGGCGGAAACCGCTTCATGATCTTGTCGGCGGCGTCGGCCTTGCCATCACTACTGCGGATAATTTTGATGATTGCGTCCAGCGCATCAAAGATGATCGCAAAGCCTTCGAGGATGTGAATCCGCCGCTCCAGCGAAGCAAGTTCGTTCGCCAGCCGTCGCGTGATGACGTCGAGCCGGAAATGGAGGAAGTGCCAGAGAATTTCCTTCAGGCCCAGTCTCGCCGGTTGGCCGACTTCGGGATTTTCGGTCGGCACCAAACAGGTCAAATTGACGTTAAAGTTGGTCTGCAGCGGCGTGTTCTTATAAAGATACGCAAGCACCTTGGCCGGGTCGGCACCTTTCTTTAACACCAAATCGACGCGAATCTCGTCAGTCGAAAGATCTCGCACTTCTTCAACCAGCGGCAGTTTTCCGCTGTAAACCAACTCCGACATTCGCTCGACCATCACCGCCTTGTTGACCGTGAACGGGATCGATTGGATCTGCAAAATATCGCTGCTGGCCGATTCGCCTTTCTTGCCCGTTCCTGCAGGAACGACCGTCGCGGTGCCACGCAGCTTGATTGTCCCTTGGCCCGTGCGATAGATTTCCCGCAGCTCGTCTTTGGTGTTGACGATCTGTCCGCCAGTGGGAAAGTCGGGCCCTTGAACAGCGTCATTTGCTACGAGTTGATAGTCCTTGATCTCAGGGTCTTTCAACAGCTTCAGCAGCGCGTTGCAGACCTCTTTCAAGTTATGCGGCGGAATGTTGGTGGCCATGCCGACGGCGATTCCCGTCGCACCGTTGACCAACAGGTTGGGAATCCGGCTGGGCAGGACTACCGGTTCGCGAGTTGTGCCGTCGTAATTGGCTTTGTAAGTGACCGTCTCAGTCGACAGGTCGTCCAGCAATTGCGATGACGCCGCGGTCATACGGCATTCGGTGTACCGCATCGCCGCCGCGTTATCGCCGTCGACGCTGCCGAAGTTGCCGCTGCCATCCACTAGCGGCATTCGCAACGAAAACGGCTGGGCCATTCGCACCAACGCTTCATAAATCGACGAGTCGCCGTGCGGGTGATAATTGCCCATCACATCGCCGACGACTTTGGCACACTTGCGATGCTTAGCGGTGAAATCCAACCGCTGTTGGCTCATCGTGTAAAGGATTCGCCGCTGAACGGGCTTCAGCCCATCGCGCACGTCGGGCAGTGCGCGGCTGGTGATCACCGATAGCGAATAATTCAGATACCTACTTTGGGCTTCCAGGCGTAGTGGTGCGACCAGCAATCGATCGCCGCTCATTTCCTCGATCGTTTGGTTACCAATCGAACCCCGATCCGCCGAATTCCCAGAGGGACGTTTAGCCACGCCGATTCACCTGATTGAGTACAAAAGCTGCGTCAAAGCCGACGTCAGAGCTGCGCCAGCGAACAAGATATCTCTTCCACGAGCATCGCCCTTCGCTTGGGCCGCCACGACGTCCATGTCGGGATATTTTGCCACTTTACCCCAGCTTGCTCAACCGGGCTATCTGGCTGAATCGGCGGAGCAACACGCAAGTGGTCGCCCACGACTGAAAGCATTAAGGCGTCGCCGCGACCGCCTCGGTGATCACCAACGGCGGTTCGTCGATAACCGGCTCGAGCTTGCCCGAGTTCTGGTTCGCATCGCTGAGCGTAAACGTCACGAACAACGCGACAAATACAAACGAGGACAAGAAAATGATCAAGTTAAACGGCTTGTCGAATGCTAAGTGCATGAAAAACAACATGACGAGCGTTGCTTTCACGGTGGCAATGAACATCGTAAAAGCGATATCCCAACTGCCGAGATCGAAACTCGCTTGCGCCACAGTCACGACGGTCAAAAATGTCAAAATGACGAATACCAAGGCCAGTCCCCAGACCGGCAATGGGTGGGCGAAGTCGTAACCTTCGCGATGAGGCGAATCGGCGGAATGAGCGTGGGCTGCCATGGTTGTATCGTAAGGGTCAGATGACAAACTGGATTGAGAAAAACGGCTGGGACCGCGATAGGTCGCCTAGCGAATCAAGTAAAGCAGTGGGAACAGGTAGATCCAAATCAAGTCGACTATGTGCCAGTAAAGACCGACATAATCGACCGGGCCAAAGTACTGGCGGTTGAAGTCTTGACGAACGCTTCGGACCAGCAACCAGATCAGTACGCCAATACCAGCCAGAATGTGGATCGCATGGATGCCGGTCATTACGTAATAGATTCCGAAAAAGACACCTGCTTGACTTCGTGTATTGACCTCTCGTGGAATCGCTTCGACCATGCCTAACGACGAACTGCTGCCGCGAGGCACCACTCCACCGCTAGCAACCTCGCCCTGACGCTCGCGAGCGACCAAATCGCCACGGATACCCGTGTTCGTTTCGTCTTTGGCAAGCCGCTGAAGAATCGCTGAATCGGCGCCGCCAAGCGGCTGGCCGGTTACCGGGTGCGTCGTGGCTGCCACGTCGGTCGCATGTTCTGCGTCATGCGAATGGTCGCCCGCCCCATGATCCGAATCGTGGTGATCACCTTCGGCGTGAGCCGCTGCGTGGCTGGAGTCATGGCTTTCACCCGATTCCAAAATCGTTCCCAAACCCACACCAACAAAGAAACAGGCGAAGACAACGATCAACGGCTTGGAAACGGCTACCGCAAATGCATTTCCTGTTACCTGCGATATCAAAAACCAAACGATCAACCCGACTAAACCGATCGCAAATGGGATGGACAGGTACACAAGGTACATTGATATCCCTTCATGGTGCGGATTCGCCGGATTGTAGAAATACAATGCAGGCGGCAGCAAACCGAGTTCCCACTTGTGCGAATACTCGATCGCTTTTACCCCCAAAAACACCATCGCACACGACAGCGTCGCAGCCAACAAAGCGGTCAGCCGTTTGTGTTCTTCCACTTGGGCACACCGCACAGCCCAGGCCATTGTGAACGAACTAAACAGCAGCACGCCGGTGTTGATCGCACCAAGCTTTGTATTCAAAAACTCGCTGCAACCGACGAAAACTTCGGGGCGGAGACTGCGAAAAATCGCGTAGGCTACGAAAAGGCCACTAAAGAATAAGATTTCTGTGACCAAAAATAGCCACATCCCCAACTTACCCGAATCGAACTGCTGTTCAGGGGTATCGAAGTGGTGGGCCAGGAACGCGGGATGGTCGTGATCGTGGTCGTGACCGTGCGAATCGTGTGTTTCTGGGAGCGCTTCGGTGGTTGCCATGTCGTTTTTAAGAGGTCCAAGGACCGTGGAGTCGAGGAGGCTTCGGTGGTTGAACGTAAAGTTATACAAAAAATCGTCACCAGCACATGGCCAGATGCCTGCGTCAAATCGCCACTGGCGCACGTACTGACACCGCATTGCGGCAAAATCCGGCGGCGGCGAGCAATTCCGCGTTTTGGACCAAGCGATTTCCAGCCAGCGGGCAAAGTGCGAGCCGACCGAAACAGAGTGGCTTCCGGCCAACCGCCATCCGGCGGTGCCGTTCGGTTGCCTTTGACTAAAAATCCCCCGGCCGCAGGCAAGTGAATCATCGCTTCATCGCGATCGACCAAATATTCGCCTGTGGTCGCCAAGTATTCGTTAAAAGCGGGGTATCGCCACCAATCCACATCGGGAAACGCGAAACGGTGGTCGTGAAACATACCGAATCGCCTTGCCGTCGGGTAGAATCGAAGATCATAGACGAAGGTCGGTGCGAATATGCTGCCGGGCATTCAAAAATCTTCTCTTGCCATGGAGTGACGTTGCTGATCATGGGCCAACGAATCCAAAGATGCGAAATCCAAAGAAGCAATCTCGCGCCCATTCAAAACGGGGCAATGCTTTCAGTTTTTATAGCCCTCGTGATCTGCGTCATCCCAGCGAGTGGGCAGATTGCAGGCACTGACGCGTTTTCTGCTGCCCGCAATGAGATGGTGACAACGCGGATCGAAATCGCGGGTGTCAAAAATCCTCGGGTCTTGCGTGTGATGCGAGAAACGCCTCGTCACGAGTTCGTACCTAGGTCGCAAGTGCAAAAAGCATATTTGGATATGGCTTTGCCGATCGGCGGCGCCCAGACGATCAGCAGCCCATTCATCGTCGCTTGGATGACGGAAACGATCGATCCACAACCGACCGATCGCGTCTTAGAAATCGGCACGGGAAGCGGATACCAGGCGGCGGTGCTGAGCCCGCTGGTCGAATCGGTTTATACGATCGAGATCGTTCCCGAGCTGGGGAAAACAGCCCAGGCGACACTTGCCCGGCTGGGATACCAGAACGTTCACGTACAGGTTGGCGACGGTTTTCTCGGTTGGCCTGAAGCGGCGCCGTTCGACAAGATCATCGTAACTTGCAGCCCGGAGGATGTGCCCAAGCCGCTGATTGAGCAATTGCGTGAAGGGGGCAAAATCTTGATTCCAGTCGGCGAAAGGTTTCAGCAGACTCTCTATTTGATGACCAAGGTCGATGGCAAACTCGTCGGCCAACCGCTGCAACCGACGCTCTTTGTTCCGATGACGGGAAAGGCCGAAGCGGCGCGGCGCGTCCAGCCTGACCCTGCAAACCCGAGCGTCATCAATGGTAGTTTTGAACGACCTTCGACAGAAACCGGCCCCGAAGCCGAAGCATTGGCTGGTACGATCCCCGGTTGGTATTACGAGCGCCAAGCCACGGAGATTCGCGGCGATGCATTTGAGGGCGATCGTTTCGTTAGGTTCACCAATGCAACACCCGATCTTGCATCTCACCTACTGCAAGGAATTCCTCTGGATGGACGTGCCGTCACTTCATTAAGAATCAGCGGAGCGGTGCGGACCGACGCGGTTCAGGGGACCGGCCAACCGGACTCGCTGCCTGCGATCGTTATCAATCTTTACGACGCACAGCGACGCGACCTAGGGGTGTTTATCATCGGTCCGTTCAAAGGGACTCGGGACTGGCGACACCACAGCCGTTTGGTCCGAGTGCCGCCACAATCCCGTGAAGCAATCATCCGAATCGGATTGTTTGGTGCCGTCGGTACGGCTGACTTTGATTCCATCAAAGTCGAGACGCTGCGGTAAAGGCACCCTCACCATTGCTGATCATCTTTTTCCCGATGGTGATCGCATCCTAGGAACGCTCTATCGGCAGCCCGATACTTGTTGCGGACAGCCTTGACTTGCGAAACGACGATACGGCAACGCTCAGCCAAACGCCGAAACAAATGATGGCCAGCAGAGCGGCAACAGGGCGATTAACCAATGCCAGTGGCGAACCACCGCTGCCGGCCAGCGTCTGCACAAAACGCTCTTCCAGTGGACCGCCGAGGATCATGCCAAGAACCATTGCGCCGATCGAAATCTTATAGCGTTCACAGACCAATCCGATCAGGCCAAACGCTGCCATCAGTGCGACATCAAACAAACTGCCGCTGGCGGCGAATGAACCGACGATGCATAGAAGCAGGATGATCGGCAGCAAGACACTGCGCGGGATTCTCATTACCCAGCCGCCGGCGCGAATGGCGAGCAACCCGATCGGCAACATGACCAAGTTAGCGAGAATAAACACAATGTACAGACTGAATACCAAGACCCCTTGAGCCTCAAAAATTTCTGGCCCAGGTTTGAGGTTTTTCATGTACAAAACTCCGATAACGATCGCAGTGACCGAATCGCCAGGTATTCCGAAAACGAGTGCCGGAATCCATGCCCCGGCCAGCGATGCCGAGTTCGCCGCGCACGCATCGGCGATGCATTCGGTTGAGCCATTGCCATAGTTTTCGGGTTGTTTGCTGCGACGTTTTGAAACGGCACCCGAGACCCACGATGCGATGTCCGCCCCTGCGCCCGGAAGGATCCCGACCAGTGCCCCAATGGTGCTCGATCGGAGCCACGCCCTGAATCGTCGGGAAAACAATTGAATTGCAGGCGGAAGAATGGCACCGGATGCTTCGGTCGGCTGTGGCTCGCCCCCGTTCAAACGCCCTGCTGCGCCGCGCAGGACTTCGGAAAGGCCAAACAAACCGATCATTGCCGGGATAAAATTGATGCCTTGAAACAGTTCTGGTTGACCAAAGGTGAATCTTGCTTGGCTGTGAACCGCACTGAGTCCAACGGTCGAAAACATCATGCCGATCAGCAACCCCAACAATGACCTTGGAATTGACGAACCGCCAACAATCACCGCACAGGAAAGGCCCATCAGGTAAAGCCAGAAGTATTCGGACACGCTGAACCACCCTGCCATTTTCGCCAACTGGTTTCCCAGCAGCATTAAAACCACAGCCCCGAACAATCCGCCGGTCACGCTAAACCAAAGCATCACGCCAAGCGTCGTGCGTGCCTCGCCACGGCGACTGAGTGCATACGCGTCATCCGCATATGCGGCCGACGCGGGCGTGCCGGGCATGCGAACAAGTGTCGTGGGAATATCACCCGCAAAGATCGCGCACGCCACCATCGTGACAATCCCAGCCAACGCAGGCAAAGGGTCCAACCAGAACGTCAGCGGCACGAATAAAGCGACACCCATGGTCGCGGAAAGTCCAGGCATCGCGCCGATGAAAATACCATAGATCGCTGAACCAATAACAACACACCAAACCATCGGGTCCAGAAGCGTTTGCTGGGCGGCTTGCAAAATCATTTCTGTCATCAGTTCACCACTCCAAAAAGCCCCGTGGCAACGGAACACGCAACAGAATGGCAAAGACTTGATAGGTAACCACCGAGGCGGTAATGGCAACGACCATGGCCGTGACACGTGGGACCCTGAACAGCACCAACAACCCACCCAAGATGAGTATCGCCGACAAAATAAATCCTAACGGCTCAGATACAAACCAATAGAACACGAGTGCGAATAATACGCCTAAAGAACGACCGGGAAAAAAGGGTTCTTCGCCAGCAGTATCCTGACGATTTTCCATACCGTGGTCATGATAATCTGACAAAACTTCACGTGCGACAAGACAAGAAACGATTGCAATTCCAACAGCAATCATGATTGGAAACATCATCGGTCCGAATTGTTCACCGCTGACCGATTGGAATGCCGGTTGTGTTAAAATATTGCCAAACAATTCGTCTTGCCGCTCAAGTGTTTCAGCGAACTGTCCAGCGTTTTCTAACGACATATCGAAACCCGATGACGCCATAAACGATTGGAATGTTTCGCCCCGAGTGATCTTATCAATCGCACCACCCAAGAGGTCGATCCGTTCTTTGGGAGTGTCGGACGGGGCGGCAAGACCGCGCCATCCCGCGATTGACCATCGATGCCCCTGCTCGATAAACGTCGGCACTTTTTCGAAACCTCGGATGCGACTGTCGGCCATAACGCCCAAACATCGCACTTGCCCGCCGGCAACTACCGCGTCGGCTTCGGGCAGTGAGCAGCAAATAAAGTCGACACCGCCAGCGAGCAGTTCTTGAATCGATGGCCCTGCGCCATTGATTGAAATCCAGGTCGCGTCATCGGCGGCCAGCGATTGAGAATCGAGCCAACCTGCGACGGCGATATGCCAAATGCCGCCGTAAGCAGTGCCGCTGGCTTTCAACCTTTTCGGAGCATCGGCAATCGCGTCTCGCAGGTCATCAAGCGATTGATACTGCGAGTCGCCACGCACAAATAAGGCCGCGGCGTCTCGGTTGAGCAGTTGCAACGGCGCAAAGTCGCGGTGCGTCAGATTCGTCAACCCGCGCCAATGCAACATGCTGAGCTCGACCGTGATCATCGACAGCGTGTATCCGTCGCCGCGGGCCTGGGCCCCACGTGTGTGCCCGGTCACTCCGCCGCCACCTGTGGCATTGATCACATTGACGGGGACACCGAGCTCGGCTTCCAATTCCACCGCCATCTGCCGAGCGACGCGGTCGGTCCCGCCACCGGCAGACCATGGGCAAATGATCGCAATCGGTCGACTGGGAAAATCCGTTGAACGCGTGCAGCCGAGGCTAAGCACGATCACGCAAGTGATTGAAATCCAGCAGCCAAAGTTCAACGACACATGACTGCGGCCGCGATATCGTTGGCGAGGGGAGAAATGATGAAAAGAATTCGCATCCATGGGGTTGGATCGTCTCACACTTGAGCGTCCACGCCAACCAGAGGAACTGCTCCACCGCCAAAAATCAATTCGTCGCTAGCGAACAGTTGAAACCGAGCCGGCGGCAACACTGCACAGCGGCATTGAACGGCAACCATTCCAACATCGGTTCAAGTACCGTCTTTAAAAAAGTACAATCGCCGACCGGCGACATCCAGATTCGTTTGCGGCTGATGTACGACGGGGTTTGCACCTTTGAAAAGCCCGCGCCGATCAGCAACTCGCAGACTTCGCCCAACGTGTATTCCTTCAAGTGAAAACCAATCGCTTCGGTACGCGCGGGCTTAAACACACACGTCACATCACTCGGCCGCATGTGCCAATTGGGTGTGATCGTCAACAGTTTGCCCCCGGGAGCCAACAGCGAACGGATTCGCACCAAGTAGTCCGATATTTCGTCAACAGGAATGTGTTCAAACACATCATTCCAATAAACCAAGCTATAACGACCACGATGATTTGTCAGATCGACGTTACGGAAATCGCCCAATAACAATCCGTCATGAGCTCGCGTGGGAAGCTGTTGACGTGCCGATTGCAGCAATTGCGGTGCGACTTCTAAACCGGCCACTCGATAACCAGCTTCGCTTGCGGCACGCAATAACAAACCCGATCCAAACCCAACTTCAAAGATTCCGTCTCCAGCACCTTTCTTACGCTGACCAGACAAAATCTCTAAAACCAAACGAATGTAGCGGGCATCCATCCCCATTGACAACATCCCCGAATCACCGCATCGCACGGTCATTTCATCCAGGATTTTGCAAACGGTTTGGTAAGCATGACGTGTCATTTCGCCACGCTGGTCAGAGTTCTTTGGCGAATCGCTGATCGCCGCAGCAAACAAAAGCTCTTGTTCGAAATGCAGCTTCGCCAACTGGTCGTCACTGTAATCCGACAGGCTGACCCTTTGTCCATCAAAAAGAACAATGGTCGAACTGTCTTTCGGTGCGGTACGCGTAACAATAGAAATTGGCGTGTCGCCGAAGGACTGCCCCGCCGCTGGGGAAAACACGTCGATCATTCTGCTGCTTTTTCTCAAATTACGATGGTTTTTAGCCGTGTATCCGTAACGGTTGACCCGCGACAGTTTCGCGTTTTAAAACCGTAGCTTGCTGAAAACCCAGTTTCCGATGCAATGTCCAGTGAGTGGTGAAATAGTTGACCGCCAGAGAGTAATCTTCGCTGTAAACCTCATTATCGAAGTAACCGGACCAATCGGCGCCAAGATTTCTTCCTCGCCGCAAGGGCTATGCAACCGCTCGCTTGGATTACAATATTCGTCAAACCGGTAAGACTATGGCCGCTTAGCGCCGGGGCCATCGAACAAACCGCTCGCTTCTCAAGTTTTCCCCACCTGTAACCTCTTCCTTGCAATGTCAAACCGTATTGCTGACACGGTCTCTGCTGTCCTGATCCTGATGGTAAGCATGACGACCGGCCCGATCGTTTTTGCACAAGTCTTTTCGACAGCTGAGCAAGCCGCAACGGACCCGGATTTTCTTGTCCAAGGCGAATACGCAGGCAACGCCAAAGCGATGCAGGTGATCGCACGCGGCGACGGCGACTTTGAGATCGTCGTTTACGAAGGTGGGTTGCCGGGTGCCGGTTGGGACAAACAACCGCCACGACGAGTCGACGGAGATGCAGACGTCGTTGCACAATTGGTCGACTCGATGGGCCTTGAAAGGGTCGAACGCAAAAGCCCGACGCTTGGCGCAGCGCCGCCAGCGGGCGCGGTCGTGTTGTTCGACGGCAGCGAAGAATCGCTACGAACCCACTGGCAAGACGGTGCAAAACGAACGAACGATGGTTTGCTGATGCAAGGCGTCACGACTCGTCAATCGTTCGGCGATTATCGGCTTCACTTGGAATTTCAAACTCCTTATATGCCCAAGGCGACTGGCCAAGGTCGTGGCAACAGCGGTGTCTACCATCAAGGGCGATATGAGACTCAGGTGCTCGATTCGTTCGGCTTGGAAGGGAAGAACAATGAGACAGGCGGTATTTATACGATCAGCGATCCGTCGATGAATCTCTGCCTGCCGCCACTCGCTTGGCAGACCTATGATGTCGAGTTCACTGCGGCGAAGTTTGATCCCAACGGCCAAAAACTTTCGCCAGCTCGATTAACCGTCCGGCTCAATGGTGTTGTCGTGCAAAGCAATGTTGCCGTGCCACGACCAACAACGGCGGCGATTCGACCTGAAACACCGGAACCGGGACCACTGCATTTACAAGATCACGGTAACCCCGTTCGTTTTCGTAATATTTGGCTCGTGCCACGCGACATCGAGCGAGAATCGCGAAGACCTATCGTCGCTGGCTTCGAGCGTTTTTTTGCCGCAGTCGGTGACGCATCAACCACAGCAGGAACCGTGCTAGCGGATTCGCTCGGTTGCGCCGCGTGTCATTATGATTCACGCTCGGAAACGAACGCTTTAAGTCTCTTCGGTCCCGATTTATCAGACGTCGCCGGTCGTGTGCGGCACGAATACTTGATCGATTTGATCGCCTCGCCCCATTCAGCTAAACCGGGCACAGTGATGCCTGACTTGTGGGCTGGTAAGAGCCAAGACGAGCGACGCCAATCGGCCAACGCGATCGCGCAATTCTTAGTATCCGATCGGCCGGCGCCGCTGGAGTCGGTTGGCGACCAACCGTCAGTCGATAGAGGTCAAAATCTTTATCATCAAATCGGTTGCGTCGCATGCCATGCACCCTTTCGTCGACCCGACGGACAACCGATCGACCAAGCGGATGCAGTGCCCGGCAGTGTGCCGCTGGGTAATTTATCGGCAAAATACACACTGGAATCTTTGACTAAGTTTTTGACCGACCCGTTAGCCGTGCGAGCACACGGACGCATGCCAAAGCTTGCTTCCGATGCATCCGAAGCACGCGACTTGGCAACTTACCTGTTAAAAGATTTGGTGGTTGTGAAGTCGAAAGAAACGCTGCGCCGACGCGTGTATCAGGGCACTTGGGATCGATTGCCCGACTTCGAATCGTTGACCGCAGTGGCCGATTCGCGTGTAAACGAAATCGAAATCAATTCGATCGAGTTTAAGGAAAACTTTGGTGTTGTGTTCGATGGCTTTCTCGACATTCCCGCAAAGGGCCAATACCGGTTTCGCCTGGCCAGCGACGATGGCGCTCGGATCATCGTAAATGGAAAAACTGTCGTCGATCATGACGGAATTCATCCTGCGACTGAGAAAGCGGGTAATGTCCAGCTAGACAAGGGCGTAGTGCCTGTTCGCATTGAGTATTTCGAAGGAGGTGGCCAAGAGGAATTACGTGCGAGCGTTGACACGCCGTTTTCAGGAACCGTGGCTCTGTCAGCGCTGGTAAGCACCGAAGCGACTGGTCGGCAACCGATTTCGCTGGTCGAAAACCGATTCAAAGCTGAACCGTCACTGATTGACGCGGGAAGGCAATTGTTCGTTTCGGTCGGCTGTGCACAGTGTCACCAAACGGCCGGTGGCCGCGACCTGCGATGGGATAAAGGTGCGGGCGAATTGGCGATGCTGAGCAGCGGGCGAGGTTGCTTGTCGCCCGAACCATCGAAGGAAAAACCAGCGTCGGCCGATCGCAGTGTCCCCAATTACTCGCTGACCGATACACAACGTCAATCGCTCGATAGCGTGGTGGGATCTGGTCAACAGAAACTCGCGACTGAAGATGCGATTCACCAGCGCTTGCTCACGCTGAACTGCTATGCCTGCCATGTACGCAATGCTGCTGGCGGACCAGAATCACCACGCCGCGATTACTTCGAAACGACAACTCCCGAAATGGGTGACGAAGGACGCCTGCCACCGATTTTGACCGGTGTGGGCGACAAGTTAAATGATGCTTACCTTGTAAAAGTATTGGACCAAGGTGCGAATCAGCGGCCTTATATGAAAACGCGGATGCCAGCTTTCGGCGCTGACGCAACCGGCGACTTGTCAAAATGGTTGATGGATGTCGATCGACGTGATCTTGAGCCAGCGATCGCGAGCACCGATGCGTCTGTTGATCAGTCTGCATTGCAGCACCAACAATTAACCGATGGCCGAACCTTGGCCGGTAATGACGGTTTGGCATGCATCAAATGCCATACGTTTGGCGGAGTCGGATTGGCGGGGATTCAAGCGATTGATGCGTTGCTGATGCCCCAGCGGTTACGCGAAGATTGGTTCCATCGCTACTTGATGGATCCGCAAAAGTACCGGCCGGGTACAAGAATGCCAGCGAGTTTTCCGGATGGCAAATCTGTGGTCACCAAAATTGCCGATGGACGACCACGCGACCAAGCCGCGGCGCTGTGGGCATATTTTTCTCAGGGCAAAGATGCAAAGACGCCGATCGGCCTTTATCCCAACGCGATCGAGTTGCGTGCCACCGCGCGACCGGTGATTTATCGCAACTTCCTGACCGGCCTGTCGCCTCGCGGAATCGGTGTCGGTTACCCCGAAGGCGTCAACATCGGCTGGGATTCGCAGCGGATGATGTTGGCCAAGATCTGGAAGA
>DNWZ01000320.1 GCA_003506095.1 Planctomycetaceae bacterium
GCTGTTGATTGGAACGTCCACAATGCTGCTGGTCGGGGCGGCGTTGCTGCTTATGTATGATCAACATCAATCTGGTGCAGTTTTCCCCCTTCACATATTCCTGTGTTATTTGGCAACCAGTTGGCTTGGCGTAAGTGTCTTCCAGAGCGACTCGGTTCACCAAAAAATTCGATTTCTCGCTGATCGTGGCATTCCACCTCGGCTTGTCTGGCTTACCCGCCAGGCCGTTCCGATCACGGTGGTAACATCAATCGCAGTTTCAACGTTCTTGCTCGCGATTCTGATNNCGCCAGGCTTAGGAACGATGGCAACTCTGTCGATCGCCGCGTTGTTCGTAGTGTTCTCTTTTTCGCAATGGGTTGGGCAAGTGATCACCAGCCCAATCGTCTCGATGATCTCCGCCCCTATGGTATCAATCATCCCCTTTGCGGCTTACTCATTTTCAGCGACGACATTGAGTGCACCGTTGGTGTTGATACCCATCGCGGCATTTCTTCCATTTATTGCGACGTTTCTTTCGACACGCCGTTGGATGGATCGGCGTTTCGGCAAGCGATACTGGTTTGCGCAGGCGGGATATGCCGCATCAATTATCCTATTACCAACATTTCCACACTTCCTTGCACTGGCCCTTGAACCGGGCATGTCTCGTCAAACCCGATCGGAAATCGCTGCCGTAATCGCCGATTCAAACACTTACTTGCGAACGCCGGTCGAATTAGTTTTGAACAAAGATGGAGAGCAGGAAAAACGATTCGAATCATTTGCACAGACTTGGTTTGAACAGATCGATTCTGTCCAGTCACAATTACTGGCAACATCCGCACCGATAGGCATCAGCAGCCAACGATCTATTCGAAACATTCTCGCGATCAACCTGCTGGTCGGGATGTCGCTTCAGCAAAAGGAATCGATCGGCTCCACCGACCATTTAGATGTATTCCGCCGCTCGCTGGTCTTACTAAGTGACATTGTGGTTCGAATGCGAACGAGTCCGCAGGTGATCGATCAAGATTTCGCCGATTCGATTGAAATCGCGATGGTTCGGCAAATGAGGCAAAGCGGGGTACGAGACGCCTTGGGTGAGAAGCGTTATCAAATGATTGCCACACGTTTAGCAGACACCAGGGCTCGACGCGACGCGAGAATCCGGTCGGTCGCGCTCAGTTGGTATAGTTTTGATAGCCGCATCACCCCGAGTCTATTGGGTGGACACGACCTGCAAGGTGGACGGAACGGGCTCAATTGGGGAAACGGAAAGAATCTAGTCAATCGGCGAACTGCCAAGCGTGTAGAGCACCTCTGGCGACTCGCTAATTTCCGTGGCGAAGAAGTGCCTCAAGAATGGCTATTGGCGGTTGCAGATGACTGGGGCAAACCTCAGGTCTATTACGGCGTGGGATTGAATGGAAAGCATTATCGCGTCGACAACGTCAACGAGTCGATCGTTGCGGGGGAATCTGATTCGCGAGCGATCGCTAGCCAGTGGTACGCGGGATGGGAGGCTCAAGGTAGCGAGCTTTTAAAGCTATCGAAATGAAAGTGAGAAGTTCGCAGTTCCGCCTGTAGGCGGCTGCCGATAGGCTCTTATCAAGTGACATTTACAATGACCCAAATCAGACCGCTAACGCGGAAATCTTTCTGGAAACGAAAATCGTTTCTTTTTATCGCGATACCGTTATCGATTGCGATGATGGTGTTCGTTTACTACGCCGCTGCTCAATACCAGGCTTCGCGTCGTGTTGCCGCTGAGGTGCAGCGAATTCGAGCGGCGAATCTGCCGATCGATGCCGAAACACAAAACCAATGGTTCACTGCAAATACATCGCGCGAACATTCGGACGCTTGGGCGGAAATCTTGATGCTTGGAAACGTCAGCGCCAGCGGCCCCGAGGTGATGGAGAAACTGCCTTACCTTGGCAATGCCGCGCTTCCGCCATCGATCGATCCTGATCAGCCCTGGCCAGACGAGCCGGTTGTTGCGCAGTGGCTGGAGATGACCAAACCGTTGATTAACAAGATTCATTCTGTTACCCGATCAAAACAGCCGACATGGCAACCGCTCGCTTTTGAAGGAGTTGTTACGCTGCTGGAGCCGGTACAACACTCAAGAAATATCGGAAGGATTCTGCAGCTCGAAATTGAACACGCGTTGTATGTCGGTGATGGTGACCGGGCGATGCGGGGACTCCAGTCGCTCGACGGGCTTGCTTATGCATTCGACTGGAATGTTTGTTTGGTTACCGATTTGGTTGGTATCGCGTTAAGGGGAATTCACTTTAAGATGATTCAACGTTCTCTCAGTTTGGATATCTGGACTGACGTCCAACTTGCCGAACTCTCATCGCAACTTGCCCCTCGGGTAGATCTGGCTAAACGTTGGCGGGCAACAATCGCGGGCGAACGGGGGTTCATGTTTGATGAGATTGCAAACCAAGGAGCTCGAGTTAACGAAAGCGACCTCGGCAGTTTCTCATTGATCTTTTCAATTCCGTCGGTTCAAGAAAGTTTGCTTGCCGCATACTCACAAATGGAAACCGTTGCCGACCAGGGGTTCGAAAAACTGGAGACGAATGCACAGGAACTTGAAAGCCGACTTGCGGACGTCCGTCGAAGTGGATTTTCCATCGAGAATATAGGTGTTCGTATGTTGTTACCCGCGGTGAATGCATTCGCAACCGCAGTCATTCGCAGTGAAGACACACGCCGGTTTACACTTACGGCGGTTGGGATCAAGCGTTATCAAAAGGGACAGGGAAAGTTTCCTGATCGTTTGGAGCAATTGAAAAACATTGGCTTTGGCGCGACGGATTGGACGACGGTTGGCGGTAAACCATTTGGTTACAGCAACAGTGAAAGCGTTCAGCTTTGGTCGTATTCATTTCGCGACATGAATGTGATTGAGCAGGCACCGCCAAAAAGCGACGACGACAACATGCAGCAGGTCGTCACGATTCGCTGACGCAGTCCGATGTGTTCAATCCAAACACTTTTGAAGCGTTTGCGGGCGTCACCCTTGAGTTGTACTGGAAAATCGGCGACCATGATGGAGCGTCGGAATCGCGTTTTCTTTAGCGCTGAGTCGACGAAGACTTTTCCAGTGGAAACGACTATTTTTACTCGGTGGACGACGCCATTAACATCGACGTTACGAGCATCGCGGACTGCTTAGCTTTGCGTCAATCAATCCGTAAATCATTGCGAATCAGCACGATCGTGATCGTCGGGTTGATTTTCACAGCTTGCCAGACCCGCCCAGTCGCGAGCCAAAGCCAGCCTTCAGGCGGGCCGCTGTTATCAGCCCAGCGGATCTTGTTGCCAACCAGTGGCGCCGCTCCGGCGGGTTTCCGGATTGAAATCCGACACGAACGCTTGACGCAATTCGGCGATCTGCCGATGCGGGTTTTGGTGACGCCAACGAATGCGACATTCCAGGAAGACCGCGAATTGACACTGCGCGTGACGTTTGATCCAAAATCGGTCACACCCAGCGGATTCGCAACCAGCTATCAAATTGCGGTTAAGGTTGACGCGGGCACTTCGTTGGTGGACCGGACATTTTACCTGCCCAAGTGGTTCTTGCGTGGTGATATACGACTGTCGATCCTTGAATCGGGACAGCAGCTTGCCGGTTACACGGACACGCAAACGGCGACTTGGTATGACAACTCAAACGAGCCCTATGATGCGGATTGGCTGGAATCGATATGGATGGATTCTGCGGTCGCAAGGTTTGGGTGGATTGCCAGTCCAGGCTCTCAACCGCTCGAATTGGTCAGCCAAGGGAGCGAACTAGATGATGTTCGTGTTTTGTTGCTGTCGCTGATTCCGGAAGTTTCTTTTGCAGAAGATTTGAGCAATGTTGCGAATCTACCATCGGTACTGAAGAACTACGGCGAATTGGCTGGGTTCAGGTACCGAACGATCGGTGAGTTACCCAAACAGTGGCAAGGGATGCAGCAGTGTCATGTCTGGATTGCAGATTGGGCGACCTGGGAATCGATCGAGAGCAATCATCCCGAAATTGCCTTGGCAATGAGGCAATACGTTCGCTGTGGCGGGGCACTTTGGCTCGTCAATGCACCACCAATTGATCAGGTTGCCGAGCGATTTAATGTCCTTCAGAGGCCTGCAGGCGAGAAGTCCCGATCCGACACGACCTTCGAATCGTTTGGTAACGGGAATGGATTGGATGTTTTAATGGACAGTGCGATTGCGGCTTTGAACCCATCGAACCGTTCTCGTAAAGACGAGCGATTGTTTTTTCCGTTGCCCGACTTCACAACCATCATTAACTCAGCATACAGCAATTCGCCGTTGCATTTGCGACAGGGTTTGGCAACTTCGTTGCAATCGCGATTCGATCCGAATAATCCGTTTTGGCAACGAAACACAGGCTTGCTGCGATCGAAGCTAGGAGACGATGTTCGGGCATCTGAAATCAATTCGATTGACTTAGGCCCGGGCATCCTTGTCTGCTGTTCGCATGAGGACTCGGCCCTGGGCAGCTACTTCCAGTGGCTTCGGATGCAGGAAATGACAGGTACGCGATTGTCCTGCGTTGTCAATCGTGGCGTCGAACCAATCGCCGGCGATGGAAGGTTTTGGAATTGGACCATTCCTGGTGTAGCTCAACCACCCGTTTATACGTTCATTGGTCTGTTGTTTTTATTTGTGATATTGGTCGGTCCAATCGCATATCGGAAACTTACTCAACTTGGACGCGGATATCTGATGTTTTTCGTCGCGCCTATACTCGCCGCGGCAACGACGTTGATCCTGTTTGTTTATGGATTGATCGCCGACGGTTTAGGGACGCAAGCTCGGATTCGTCAGGTAACCTGGTTGTGTGAGCAGGATGGTGGCGCGGTTCAATACTGGCGATCAACCTATTTTGCCGGTTTTCGCCCGAGCGATGGTTTGCGTTTCCCGTCATCGACTCGCGTTGAACCGTATCGCTCTAGCGAGTTTTCGAGCTGGTACATGATGAACAGGGGAGACGAAAGTACGCTGGGAACGATCACGCTGAGTGATCAGGGAATGAATTTAAGCAGCGGATTTTTTCCGTCACGCCAACAACGACAATTTGTTGCTTATCGTCCGCTTGAGGATCTTGGCGGGTTGTCGCTTGCCGTGGACGATGTCGACGGTGTTGCAAATGTCACCAATCGGCTTGCATTTGATTTGCGAGAAGTTGTCGTTTGCGATGCAGATGGGGCGCACTGGTATTGTGAAACCCTGGCTGCTGGTGTGACACAACCTATGAAAGTGATGGAAGCAATCGAAGTGTCAGCAAAATTGAGCGATTTATACATGCGTCAAATGCCCGTTGCACCACCCGGGATTGTGCGTGGTGGAAGACGTGGTCGAGCATCATTAGACCTAGTCGCCGCTTTATCAGCCAGCAAGCCGTTTGCGAACTCGTTGGCCATGACGCGTGCGTCGGCAGGGGAGTCACAAATCGATTGGTGGCTGCGTGAAACCTTGCAGACCGGGTCGGAACTGCCCCCGTTGATGTTCATCGCGGTCTCCGACGTATCGGAAGACTGCATCGCCAGTCCCGGTGCACGCTTGGTAGAGAGTATTCATTATGTAATCGGAGACGTGCAATGATTTCGCGTTCGGCTGACATTCCGGCTGTACATACCGACGACTCGGTATGCATTGAATTGCGGCGTCTGCACCGATTTTTTGGTCCCACCAAAGCGGTACGGGACATTTCATTCTCGGTTCGCCGCGGGCATGTGTTTGGATACATCGGGCCCAATGGCGCTGGCAAGACAACCAGCATGCGAATTCTGGCGACGCTTGACTTGCCGAGCTATGGCGAAGCATTCGTCGATGGATTTTCGGTGATCAACGATCCCGAGTTGGTACGCCATCGACTCGGTTATATGCCAGATTCCTTTGGCACTTATCGTGATGTGAATTGTTGGGAGTATCTCGATTTTTTCGCGCGAGCTTATGGATTGGTCGGGCGTGATCGAACCAGGCGTCTGCGCTGGGTATTAGACTTTACTGGCACGAGGGGTATGGCCGAGAAGCCGATACGCGGGCTGAGCAAGGGGATGAAGCAGCGTCTCTGCTTGGGACGGGCATTGATTCATGACCCGTCCGTGTTAATCCTAGACGAACCTGCAGCGGGCTTAGACCCACGTGCTCGGATTGAGCTTCGTCGAATGATTGGGGAATTGGCATCGCGGGGAAAAACGATTCTTGTCAGCAGCCATATTCTGACAGAACTTGCTGAAATGTGTGATTCGGTCGGAATCATCGAACAGGGGCAATTGCTGGCGACCGGATCGGTGGAGGAAATTCAACGTGAACGGAAGCAGCATCGCGAATTGATTATCCGCGTGTTGGAGCGATCGGGTGAGATGGCAAAACAGCTTGCGATGCATCAAAACGTGCAGAACCTTGTGGTCGATGGCCAATTGGTGCGGATGGAATTTTCGGGTGACATGCCCTCTCAGGCGATGCTGGTCAAAGAACTGATTGTTGCAGGATTCGAGATCGCTGAGGTAACAGCAAGGAGTAAGAGCTTGGAAGATGTATTCTTGCAAGTAACCGAAGGGTTGGTGCAGTAATGTCGACAGCTGAAGAAAGCATTGACCCGAGTTTAGCGGAGATCCTTCGTGGTGCATCGACCGAGGATCGAACGCCGAATTGGTTGAAAAGAGTCGATTCTTGGGCGACTCGCGCGGGCGACGCGGTCAATCCGATTTTGGTCAAAGAGACGCGGCAAGCGCTGAAAAGTCGACAATTTGTTGTAACCTTTTCATTGTTGTTGTTCGCATCGCTGGCTTGGACGGTTGTCGGATCATTGCTGCAGATGCCGCAGATTTATTATATGCCGTCTGCACCGCAGATGCTGACCGGATATTACTTTGTGTTAGCGGTACCGATGCTGATGGTCGTTCCGCTGGCGGCTTATCGATCGTTAGAAGGTGAAGTCGACGACGGGACGTTGGAATTATTGTCGATCACGTCGCTGAGCCCCCGGCAGATTGTGACGGGAAAGCTTGCCAGCGCGGCGCTTCAGATGCTGCTTTACTTCGTCGCATTGTTTCCCTGTGTCGCGTTCGCATACACATTGCGTGGTGTCGATTTGCCGACATTAGGATTACTGATGGGAGTTTTGATACTCGCGGGGCTCGGCTTGACGATTTTCGCCTTGGCGATGGCGCCGGTATCGCAAGGTCGAATGGGCCAAATTGTCTCGTTGCTTGCCACAATTGCAATTTTGGTCGCTGCCGAGTTTGCGATTGGCTCGTTCGCGATGGATTTAATCCAATATGGGATTTTGATTGAAGGAAGTGATCTCATTTTACTTATCGCGTCGACGATTGCGGTGTTGGCATCTTTTCTTTTCATCTTGCTAATGGCAACCACGGCAAAATTAACACCTGAAAGCGAAAATCGTTCGACGGGCATCCGCGTGGCGATCCTGGTGCATCTGTTTTGTGTATTGGCTGTTGCGAGTGGATTTATATATAAGTTGACTGAAGGTTTGGCGGCACAGAATCCGTATGAAGGTGCTGGTGTTGTAACGGTCGCGACCGGTTACTTCGTTTTATTTTGGGCGATCGTCGGATCGATGATTTGTGCAGAGGCGCCGACGATGACGGCAAGGATTCGGCGAGAATTGCCGGGAACGTTTTTAACGCGACTGCTGTGGACTTGGTTGACCCCCGGGCCTGCGACCGGATTGATTTTTACGGCCGTCTGCTTGGTGGCATGTGTCGGCTCGATGCATTTTATGATGCTTCAGATGGCATCCTTGGGGCCTTGGGCAGCTTCTCAGTCATCCACCCATCTGCAAATGAGCTTGTTGTTGGTTTCGTATTTAACGTTTGCCTTGGTAGGGGTTCGATTTCTTATATCATTCCTTCGGACTCGCAATACCGTGAACGTGCGGGTCGGAATGGCAGCCCTGGCGGTTGTGTTGTTGTTGATGGCGGTGGTGCCTTATTCGATCGCATTGCACTGGAACGATTACCGCCAATTTGAGTACTCGGTTTGGCAAGCCAGTAATTGGGTCTGGACCTTGCAGCGCACTATGAACAGTGCGCTCGACCCGATCGTGGTCTACATCGTTGTGGGTTTCGGTGCCGTCGCGTTTTTGGTGCACTTGGTGCTACTAGGACAACGCGTATTGCCCCAGCGTTTGGCGACTCCGGAACGGGTTCTCGACGAGTATCGTCGTTTATCGGGCTGGATACCGCCGTCGGAAGAAGAAAGCGATCCTTTAGGCCTCGGCACTGGCGGCACAAAAACGTAGGATCGTGGTTATCGCTCCCCAGCACGACTTCATTCCTCACGCAAGCTTCGAATCGACAAACCCAACAGGCCGCTTTTTATGACAGACGGTTATCCTTCGTCCGACGATCGTCCTGATCCCGCAGATCGTACGCCGCAGTTGCGAGCACGTGTTCCTGACCACGTCGCAACTGGGGTGTTCAGCACGGGAGCCATCGTGGTTACCGGCCCAACTGAGTTTATCATTGATTTTCTACAAACGATTGGGCGTCCGCATCGGGTTGCGGCTCGTGTGATCATTCCGCATCCGGTGATGCCGCAGTTCATCGAGGCACTTGGCAAGAACTTATCGATTTACACCGACAGATTCGGGCCTCCCCCGAGTCCTCCGGGTTTTTCCGGGCCGGCAACGGCTGCAGGTGCGACTGCAATTCCACAAGTTTTACCAGAGCCGACTTCTCAGGCGGCACAGTCGGGCCCCGTTCCGCAGTCATCGGGCCAATCACCCGCCAAAAGTGGTGATAGCCTGAAGTCCGCGTTCGGGTCGACGGACGTTTTCCCAGGGTCGAGCGTTCCTATGCCCATGCCAGGATCGACGTCCAGTGGCGACAAAGGGGCGATCCCTCCCGGTGCGGAATCTGGCGAATCTCACCCAGCGTCTGTACCGCTACCCGCCCGCCGACCTACTCCACAAGAGATTTACGACGATTTGAAGATCCCAGATACTGTGTTGAGCGGCGCGTATGCCAATGGAGTGATGATCGGGCATGGCGCGAGCGAGTTTGGGCTCGATTTTTTGACCAGTTTTTACCCTCAGTCCGCCGTCAGTTCGCGTGTTTTCATGGCTGCGGGCCAGATTCCGCGATTGCTTGAATCGCTGCACCAGGCGATGCGCCAACTGAACAACCAGCGAAATCCGCCCAGGCCGCCATTCCAGAACCCTGGAAATCATCCGAGCGATGAATCCTAGCCTCTCGGAAAACAAACAGGCTGGCCAAGTTAGACGCAACAAGATTTTTTTGCGAAAACGAAAGTTCGACTTGACTCGCATGCGTTGATCGGAACAATAGCGGACGTCGGGCAGGATTGGTGGTGGTAACCAATCGCTCGGCGGATAGGGTGTGCGAGGAACGCACTTCCAGCAGTTTTTAACTGCAAATCACCGATAACACGCGACGGCAAGGAGGCTGCGATGCGGGCGGATTCTCAGTTTACGGGGTTTGATTCTGGTGACCCCCATCCCGGCGATGGCGATTCTTGTCATTGCATTTCAATTAAGCAGATCTTGCCGGCTGCGAAGTTTTTTCAGTGCCAGGATATCTCGGTCAAAAGCATAGCTGTTGAGATATCCGATTCCAACGCGGGCGATTTGGTTTGCTTTCAAACCGGCAAACACGATCCTGTGACTTTCGCTGCGATGGCACTTGCTCGAGGAGCGTCGGCCATCTTGACCGAGCAACTGTTGCCGTGTCCTTTGCCACAAGCGATCGTCGGCGACGCGGTCGAGGCGGTTTGCTTGATCTCCAGTGGTCTGCAGGGCAACCCGTATCAATCCATGCTGACGATCGGTGTTGTTGGCGACAGCGGCAAAACATCGACAGCTTTAATGATCGCCGGCTTGTTAAAGAAAATCGGACTTCGAACAGCATACGAAACCGATCTTGGGTCTAGCGATGGGATCGTGCAATCGACGCCAGATGTCGCTGCTGCATGTGGCTTGGCACTGATCGAAAAGATCGCCGAAGCGAGAGACGCGGCCAGCGGT
Source organism: Planctomycetaceae bacterium (assembly GCA_003506095.1). Classification (GTDB taxonomy): domain Bacteria; phylum Planctomycetota; class Planctomycetia; order Pirellulales; family Pirellulaceae; genus UBA6163. The sequence continues at coordinate 10,025 of DNWZ01000320.1, forward strand.
GCGATCGTGATCGAGTACTCGGGCGATAATCCCGGAGCCAGCGCGGGACTCAAGCTTGATATCCTAGTCGTCACAGGTTCCGATTCGGTTTTGCACTGCTCTTCACAGGGCAATCATTTTGGTCCCGACGCATTGACCGTTGCGCTCGAACAAACCAAGCAAGACGCGGTCGTGATCGTGCCTTCGGATCATACCAAGTGGGTTCGACGGGTTGACGATACGGGCCTGCGCAAAGTGACCTACGGCCTGCGCCGCCAGGCTGACGTTTCTGCAAAAGTCTTTGAAGAATTGCCTGGCGAGACCACATTGATGGTTACTTGTGGTGACGAAACCGCTGTGATGCAGACACGTCATTGCGGCGAACCGATGGCGCTGAATGTACTGGCCGCATTGTCGGTCGGCATGTTGATTGAAACACCCTTGCATCAAGCGATCGCCGCGGTTTGTGATTTGCCCCAAATCCCCGGTCGCATGCAGCGATTAACCGGGTTTGATACCGCCGCAGTTGTGATCGACGCTGGTGGCAGCGCCGATCGCTTGGCCGCATCTCTACGCACGCTTCGCCGCCAACGTCGCAACAGCGGCAAGATTTGGTGCCTGTTGACACTCGATGCCACTGACCGCAAGGGCGATTACGATTCCACCAGGGAAGATATGCTCGCACGCATGGGACAAGTCGTTGAAAGGTTCTCAGATCGGATTGTCTTGACGTCGACGGACCAGTCAAAGCAGGTTTTTCTAAAATCATCCCATGCCGTCTTGGACGGTTTTAAGAATGTCGCGATCGCCCGCTTAGTGGCGGATCAAACCAAGGCGATCCAATGGGCGCTTGCTCACGCAGAGCCCTGGGACACAATCCTTGTGGTCTCCGGCGACAGCGAACCTACGGCCGCATCAAGGCGCCGATCGGTGCAGAAAATCGAAACACTTGTTGAGAATATTCGAAACAGTGACGTTGTAAAACGCGAAGAAATTCCTGCGACGATCAAGATGTTTTAATCAGGTTGATAGAACTGTTCAGCCTAATGAATGGAGCGATTTCCGTTAGGAAGTAGTATCAACACAATTTTCGGGCTCCCCTCTCCCCCCCGGCGCACCGGGGAGCCTTTGTAAATTTTGTCGATGCCAAGGCTCCCTTGCGCGGCATCACGGGCCCAGAAGGCGGCAGCGTCCGATTCCATGAAGCCGCCGCCTAAATACCGCTCAGCGGCCGATAAATCACTCTG
>DNWZ01000300.1 GCA_003506095.1 Planctomycetaceae bacterium
GCTGGACCGCTCGATTTAACTTATCTGTTTAACCTTGTCTCGCTGGAAGGCTTCCGCTCGCTACGCAGCGAACCGTGGCCGCCGCAGGGCAGCCCCGCAATCGACCCCGCCGAATCGATGTTCACAAACATCGCGGCCGGTGATGTGATGCTGATTCACCCCTACGAACGCTTCGATCCAATCGTCCGACTACTCGAAGAAGCGTCGGTCGACCCCGACGTCCTGGCGANNTGGCGATCAAACAAGTCTTGTATCGAACAAGCCGCGACAGCCCGATTGTCGCCGCCTTACAACGCGCAGCCGAACGCGGCAAGTATGTGACCGCAATCGTGGAACTGAAAGCCCGATTTGATGAAGCTCGCAATATCGAGTGGGCACGCGAGATGGAACGCGCCGGCGTGCAAGTCATCTATGGCGTCCGTGGACTCAAAACACACGCCAAGGTCTGCATCATCGTTCGTCGCGAACCGCAAGGGATCGTTCGCTACATGCACTTCGGTACCGGCAACTACAACGAAGTCACCGCAGGGATCTATGGCGACGTCTCGCTGCTGACCTGCGATGATGCGCTGGGTGATGATGCCACCAAGTTTTTCAATGCCGTCACCGGTGCCAGCCAACCCGGACAAATGCAATACCTTGCTGCCGCCCCCACAACCCTCCGCAGCCGTTTGCTGGGCCTGATCGAAGCCGAGACCCAGCGACGACGCGAAGGCCAAAAGGCGGCGATTATCGTCAAGGTCAACTCCTTGGTCGACACGGATATCATCGACGCCCTTTACGAAGCCAGCCGCGCTGGCGTAAAGATCAAACTCAACGTACGTGGCGTCTGCTGCTTAAAGCCTGGCATTAAAGGTTTAAGCAAAAATATAGAAGTCGTTTCAATCGTCGATCGCTTCTTAGAACATGCCCGAGTCTTATACTTCGAACACGGTGGAGACGAACAAACGTTTATCAGCAGCGCCGATTGGATGCCACGAAACTTGGATCGCAGAGTCGAACTGCTCGTGCCGGTGCTCAAGCCCGAGCACCGCAAACGTTTGCACTCGATGCTCGCAGCTTACTTCAAAGACAACGTCAACTCGTGGAAACTGCTGCCCGATGGCACTTATGAAAGGCTCAAACCGAGCGACAAACGCCCGCCTTTCCAAGCCCAAGCGGTACTCTACGAACGGGCCGTTAATTCCAAACGCAAATCCGAACAAAGCAACCGAACGACATTTGAAACTCACCAGCCGCGGGCAAGAGAAGCGTAACGATCTGGTCAAGATTCTTCGGATTCTCAGCGCCGTTACTAGAGCTTGTTAACGAAGTCGCAATAAACCGCCACCGTTAACCGAATGCCCCAACCCAGTCGTTGCAGTTGCCTGATGCGACGGTCGCCTGCATCGCACTCACGGCAACGAAATGAATAAATCCTGTGCAATCCAGCTTATGGAGTCCTCGCAGCACGCGTCAGCATCGAAACCACAATCAACGTGACAAACGACAATGGGATCGTGACGATACCCGGCTGTGTCAACGGCACCCAGGCATTTTCTGCCGGCAAACCATAAACTTTGGTAAATGCCTCGGCGCTCAATAAAATCCAACCCAGCGAACTGAACATTCCCACGATCACGCTAGCGATAATTCCTTGGCGCGTCGTACCCTTCCAAAACAGCAACATAGTCAGCGCGGGCAAGTTCGCACTCGCCGCGATACTGAACGCCCATCCGACCAAGAAACTGACGTTCAAGCCGGCGAACGCGATTCCCAGCAAGATCGCGATCCCACCAACAAAGACCGCTGCGATCTTGGCGACACGAACCTGCTGATGCCCTGTCAGGGGAATTCGCAAAAAACCGGTAATCAAGTCGTGAGCCACCGCTCCGCTCGATGCCAAAATCAAACCACTGACCGTTCCCAGCACAGTCGTAAACGCGATCGCAGAAATGATCGCAAACAACAACGGACTCATGCTGCGAGCCAACAGCGGCGCTGCCATATTGCTGTCTTGAACATCGATCGCACCACTTGTCATCGCGCCCAGCCCTAAATAAAGCGTCAATACATAAAAGATACCGATGCTGGTGATACCCACGATCGTACTCTTGCGCGCCGCCGCTTCGTCTTTCACGGTGTAATAACGAATCAAGATATGTGGCAATGAAGCGGTGCCGCAAAACAATGCCAACATCAGCGACAAAAACTCAATCCGATCCTTTGTCCGCCCGCTACGAATCCCCGCAAAGGTAGGGTGTTCCCCTGGACGCAAAATCCGACTCCCTTCGGTCGGTTTCTGATAATAGACCGTTGTCACCGCACCATCGGCATGTGCCAGGCGTTCGCTACCCCACAACACCACTTCGCTCTCCTGCAAAGTCCGAAAGAACTCCAGCGGCCCCTGCGGACCAGTCGCCGTTTGGCCATCTGGCAAACGCGAAACGTGGCCCACCGGATGCATCAAACGCTCGCCAGGCCCACGTCCGCGTGGCAACCCATCAACCAAAACGGTACCGTCAGGCCGACGGGTTTCTGATTGAGCCTGATCTAAAAAGAACTCGCTTTCATCTTCGCGTATTCGGAAAACCGTAAAGCCGTCGCCGTCGACATCGGCCAATCGAACCCACACATCTGTCGCCCACCCGTCATCGCCTCGAATCACCTTTCGGCCATCTAATTGTTCGGCGCCACGAAGTTCATCGCCAGCGATCGGGCCGATCACCTCAAGCTTATGCCCATCGTTGCCACCTTGTCCCACTTCTAGCCCTCGCTGCAACACCATCATCGAGAGAATAAAGCTAAAGATGACCAGCATGGCACCTTTAAGAAACTGCACCCAAGTTGTCGACACCATACCAGCTGTAACGACGATCACGATCACAGTCGCCCCAACCAGCAGCACTCCGGCCCAGTGCGGTAAACCGAGCAACGGTTGTATAAGAACTCCTGCACCGACCATCTGTGGGATCAGATAGAAGACACTCACGACTAGAGTACTAATACCCGCAGCCAACTTGATGCCACGCGAATCGAACTTGCTGTCCAGTGCATCAGCAAACGTAAACCGTCCGAGTCGCTTCATCGGCTCGGCGATCACGAACAACGCGACGATCCAACCCGCCAAATAGCCGATCGAGTAGAGGAAACCGTCGTAGCCATACATTGCGATCATGCCGCAAATCCCTAGGAACGATGCCGCCGACAGATAATCACCAGCGAACGCGATCCCATTAACGGCCCAGGGGATTTGGCCATGGGCTGCGAAGTATCCTTCAGAAGTATTTGCCTTGCGTCCTAGGAAGAAGCTCAAGCCGACCGTACCGCCAACGAATGCCAAGAAAATCGCAACGGCGAGCGGTGAAACGTCATAAATCATGACCGCTCCTCCGGTTTAGCGACCCGAGAGAAAATCCCATAAACAAATGCCAACAAGATGGCAGCGAGAATCAATCCGAAACCCCAAATCAGAGCCAGGTTCAATCCATGAAAAGGCCGCCATTCCATCGAATTCGGATAAAAAGCACTCGCGAGAACAAACCCGGCATAAAGAACCAAGTAGGCGGCAAACAGCGCCATCCCCAATCGCATATTCTGTTGCCTGGCGACCGAAGCCGCATCGTGTGCTGGTGACCTGGCAACACTGCCATTGTCTTCAATCGAATCATTCAACATTAGCGACGGGGCTCCACGAAAAGACGAAAAGGGATCGGGCGGCGGGTAATGAGGCAGTATCGGCACGAGTGACTGCGATGCAATGCGGCAGGAAATCAGCGTCACCAGCATAATCGGCCGTGCCCCATCGCGATATCAGCCCGACCGCCCGCCTTGCCCACCGCAATCCCGGTCGATACACTCCCGATCTTGGGGAAAGCGACCAAGTCAAACCGCCTTACCCCGTCCGGGCAATTAGCTCAGTTGGTTAGAGCGCTGCTTTCACACGGCAGAGGTCACAGATTCGAATTCTGTATTGCCCATTGCTTTAAATCCCTGCTGGAACGCGATTTGGCGTTACCGCCATCGTTGGCGTGCGGCTTGCAGTCGGTTTGATTCGGAGTAAATCACTACTCCGAAGTAATCGACGAGTCAGTCATGTCTCACACCCCATGTGAACCGCCCGATTGTTAGTTTTATTCCTAAGGCCTCGCACAATGGCTTGTGCATGGCCATTTGCGGGGCGTCTAGCGTTGCTGGGGTGAGTGGAGCGATGCGGGCGGAGGGCGTTCGGATCGGAGGATGATTCCGGTTCCGCTTTCAATCATGTGCTCGACGAACATTGTTAGGGTTCACAGATTGTTTCGGCTCGTGCCGATCGGTATTGTCCCATATGCCTTACAGGTAATTGTTTTACTTGGCTTCGTTTTGCAGGGTTACTAGATACGCGACCAGATCTCGCAGTTCGCGGGCGCTCATGTAGGTCGTTAATTCTTCTGGCATGGCCGATTTGCCTCGCTTGCGACCTACGATCGAATCGATGTCGATTTGTATGAGTTTCCCATCAGGTTGAATCAATTCAACCATTTCATCGTCTTCGCGTTTGACGATTCCTGTAACGACCTGTCCGTTGTCGTCAGCAATGACAACGGTTTCAAAGCCCTTGGCAATCACGGCATCGGGCAGACAGATCGATTCTAATAAGTAGCGACGGTCGCGCTGCTTTCCGATCGCGGTTAGATTCGGGCCGACTTCACCACCGGTTTCGCCGACCTTGTGGCATCGTACGCAGGACAACTGCGTACGCGTATAAATGTCGATTCCGGACGTCGCATCACCGCCTTCGAGCGATAGTAACCATTTGCCAAGCGGATCACTCGATTCGATTTTTTCCCGGTGTTCGGCGAGTTGTTTGGCGAGTTCGTCATCCAAACGATCGACAGCGGCTTCGACAATATTCAAACCGGTATCCGCTGGTACCTTGCCCGCGATGAAATCTTGAACACCAATTGCGATCCAGAGGCGTGCAGGGGGGGTGTTGATCTCGGCCAGCAGGTCCCAGGCCGCTTGACGTTCGGTCACGGTATCGCTGGCCGTGGCTTTTTTAAGCAATTCGACCGAAATCGCCGGATCGGCTTTGGCCAATGTTTCCATCGCTGCGATTCGCAATTTTGGCTGGGTCGATCGGATCATTTCGGCGGCGGCCGTTACCGCCAGGTCCGGCGCGATTGCGGTCAGCGATCGCAATGACGAAGCACGCGATTCGGGTCGCAAGTTCCGGTCGCTGACCCGTTGGACCAACACCGGAGTGATTTCAGCGATTCCGTATTCAGCGGCCACCGAGATCGCCAATTCGCGGACATCGTCGGCATTTTTAAGAATGATCGGCAGTGCTTTAGCGAGCGCTGCTTTGGCGACTGCGGCGGGCCGTTCGGGCAGGGGGCGGTAGTCGTTGAGGACACGATCGCGAGGATCAGGTCGCCCCCAGGCTCGCAGCATTTCGATCGCTTCGAGTCGCATGGGAACCGGAGCGATCGGCTTGGATGCGTAATCGGCCAAGACACTAGCCGCTTCGCTGGTACCGAGTCGATAGTTGGCATTGAGCGCTCGGCGTATCACCGCGTCATCATCGGTTGAAGACTGAGCCAAACGTGCGAGCGGTTCGAAGCCGACGGCAAGTGGTACGTCGTGGATTGCACGCGCCGCTTCAGCGACCACATTGCGATCGGGATCGCCCAGAAAATCGACCACCTCGGCCGCCTTCATGCGACGCAGCGCCACCACCACCGCTCGGCGAACCGGCACACTGGGATGGGTCTTGAGTGCGGCAAGCTTTGCCGCATCACCACCAGCGGACAATGCCATGATTGCAGCATGTCGAACGATCGGATCGGAGTCTGCGTTTTCGGCCAACATTGCAACGGCTGCGCCGCGAATCGCATCGGTAAACTTACCTTGTCGTAAAGATGCCAAACCGAGAGCGGCATGAACCCGCACGCGGTTGGACGAATGCTGCAATAGTGTCACCAAGCCTTCGACGTTGATCGCACGTTCGCCAACCGCCAGCGCAGCGGCCGCAACGACGTACTCATCGACTTCGCCTAGCAGCAAAAGCAACGACGTTTTTGCCATGCTGAGCGATTCGTCCTTTACTGTGCCGATTCGGATCGATTGATCGATACCCCAGACCGCGTGCAATCGGGCAACTCGGCTTGCTTTGATATTTTTAGCGACTGAGTTCAAACGAGCGACATCGCCACGGCGTGCCAATTCCCATTGAGATTCATTGCGAACGCGGCGGTCGGCATGAGAAAGCCAATCCGCCAATTGGTCTGCGTCGGCATCGGCCCATTTCGTCTTGAGGATCTGTGCGACTTCGTTGGCCAAGCGGGCATCGAAGTTGGGTCCGGTAACGCGATAGATCCGTCCCTTGCCTTCGCCGTTCCAACCTTCAACCCAATCGCTCAACCAGATTGCTCCGTCGGGACCGAACGCCACGTCGGTTGCCAGCACGCTCCAGATCGGTTCGTCGTTTTTGCCAAGTTTATAGAACGCGCCGTCGGGCTGCAGTTCGAACGAACGAACGCCGCTGTTGGCTGGCCCACCACGGAAATCACATAACAGAAATCGTCCGCGCAGACTCGCATCTCCGCCGGTGCCCGGATCAAATGCCAGCCCCGATGGGCCATCGGCAAAATTAGCGATCGGTGGAATGATGTATGCGGGTTGCTGTGGGTCATACGGATGCCAGATCTTTTCGCGATTGAACGGTCCGCGATCGGGCAAGTATTGATAATGCATGCGCCACCCCGTATCGCCACCTTTGACGATCATCACGATGCGGGCTTTGTCGCCACTGTCGCTGTTGTTGTCGCCGGTGAACAAGTCTCCGAAGTCGTTGAAGGCAAGTTCCTGTGGGTTTCGTAAACCGGTCGCGACCACTTCGAGGCCGCTGCCGTCGAGTTCACAGCGAAACACCGAACCGCTGGTCGGATTGCTCAGCACGCGTCCATCGGCCGTGGTAACGTTGTGGCCGCGATCGCCGATGCTGAAATAAAGTCGGCCATCGGGCCCGATAATCAGCCCGTGCAGGTCGTGACCACGGAACGCGACACGAACACCGTAGCCGTCGCTCAGCGAGATTCGCTTTTCGCCCACACCGTCGCCGTTCTCGTCGACCAACTTCCAAAGCTTGGGGATGCAGGTGTAGAAGACTTCGGTGCCGCGAGCCAAGACGCCTGCGCCGGTGCCATCTTCGATCCGATTAAAACCGCTGGCATAAACGATCGACTCGTCCGCCACGGAGTCGCCGGTGGTGTCGCGTAGTCGCTTGATGCGATCGTCGAACTCCGTGTACTGCTTCACTCGTTCGCCGAGCAAGCGTTTGTGAAAGTCGATCCGGTCTTGGACCGTCTGTGCGGCAAGGTCGGCCAACAGCCACTGATCGTCATGTCCGCGATTGTCGGTCACGCCGCGGTTTTGGCGAAAGGTTTCGCAAACATAGACATTCCCTTGCGGATCGATGTCGAAGGCGACGATGTTTGCGACCAGCGGTTCAGCGGCATACAGTTCACGCTTCCACCCTTCGGGCAATCGCATCGCGGCCATCGACTCATGGGCTTCTTGGGATGCCTCGGCCACTTGAGCCGCCCCGGGCGTGGACGTTGCTGGTTCGACCGCGTGCATGACACGATTCGTCGCGATCACACCGGCAAACACCAAAAAGGCTATAACCAAGTCCGACGCCAGGAAACGCCATGCACCAGAGTTAGATTCAAAATAAGGTCGGGGCATAAATGTCAGTGCAGATTTTATGTGAGCAAAAAGGGGATGTTTCTTCGATGGGAAACCTCAGCTTATCCAAAAAGTCTCAAAATCGCTAGGAAAGAGTGAGCTTTGGAACAGCAATCTGATTATCGCGTCGGTTCGCCGTTTGCGGAGGAACCGGCGACCGGACCGGTCGATAACGATCCCGGAACGCGTGTCGGCGAGGATTTTTCGGCAGCCGCTTCAGCGCGTCCTTCGTTGAGCAGTTCGGCTAGACTCGAAACACTTGGCGACGGCCCTTGGGGGCAAACCGCCGAATCAGCCGTCTTTGCGTCGATCATGCTGAGCGGATTCGCCGTGGCATGCTGGTTCTTTTTTCCTCCGGGAGGAATCGCTGTTGCCACGCTCGGCCTTGCCGTCTCATTGCTCGCAATGGCATCAACCCGCACCAAGCTGACCGGCTCGTTTCTAGCGATTCACGGCGTCTTGTTTATCCTTTGCTATCTAAAGTCGATCTGATCGCTTTCGGTTTCGGCGATTTGAAATCATTCTCTGCCGCGACGGCGTCAACAATTCTGACTTGCGTCGACGATAACAGGATTGGTAGCAGACAGTTGCAGTTGTTGCGGCGGTGCCCCAGCAAGTCGCTATCACAAGGAAGTCAGAACCCATGCTAAGCAAACTGATTCGCCGTATCGCAGTCGTTTTCGCGATCCAAATTGGCCTGATCGATTACTGCAGCGGCCAGATTGTCGCGCCCACTCGCGGCACAGCAACGGCATCGCTCGAAGACCAATTGATCAATCGATTGCGGGCGACCACCGAAGATCGTCAGGCGTACATTCGGCTTGTCGTCGCCCAAGTGGATGCAGGCGTATTTGATCGCCGCCGCATTCTTGCACTGGAACGCTATGCGATTAAGAAAAACAGCTCGTTCCCGTTTCCCTTTTTCGAACGGGTAATGCGGGCCGAAGCAGAACGAGTCGGGGTATTCTTGCCACCGGTGCAATTATTGGCTCGCAGCAATTCCGGGACACGGCCTTAGGGCTTTGCGAAGCAGAGCGTAGAGGCTTGGTCGAGCTCAGAACTTAGGACAGTGAACGCGTCCTTCGTATGGGTCCGCAGTGGGACGCACCAGGATGCCCCGCGTGAAAGCAATTGTGGCGAGATCCACTACCTTCCGATCAAGCGTTGCCAGGGCACTAACGAGCCTGCTCCTCCATCTCGCGAATGTAGGCACGCAACCGCTCCAGTTCATCGCTGACGCTTTTGAACTTCAGCATTGTGCTGACACGTTTAATAAGGGCGACTTTGTTGATCGGCTTGCTGAGGAAATCATCCGTTCCAGCGTTCACGCCACGTTCGATATCGCCTAATTCGTTCAGCGCCGTGACCATCAGCACCATCACGCCAGCGGTTTGCGGGTCGTCCTTCAGTTTGCGACAAACCTCA
>DNWZ01000065.1 GCA_003506095.1 Planctomycetaceae bacterium
CGCTGCGTTCGCAATGCAGAGGTCGCGTGTTCAACTCACGTCGGCTCCACTGGTCCGAGTTTTTCAAATTACCAACGTTTTACCGGTCGAAACGTCGCAAGACGTTATCCAGCAAGGTGCTGTGCGACCCGTCAATTCACCGAGTTTCTGATATTCGATATCAGAAACCCGTTTTTGATGGAGTTTCACGCAATGCCACGTCCTAGAAAACTGGTCCCGGATTACCGTTACCACATCTCCGGTCAAGCCGTCGTTACCTTCAACGGCACAAACTTCTATCTTGGCGAACACGATTCGCCGGAGAGCCACGCCAAGTATCGGCGACTGGTTGCCGAGTACATCGCCACTGGTCAAACGCCAGGTGGCGACACGCACAACGAAGATAAGCCGATCACCGTTGCGGATATCACCGCTGAGGCGCGGGAATGGATCGCGGTTAAGTTTGCGTCGGCTCCTGCACATCACCGTCGTTATGAACGGCTGTGCGAATTGCTGGATGACGCCTACGGCAACATTCCCGCGGACGACTTCGGACCGCGGAAGTTGTCGGAGATGCGAGACGGTTTTGTCTCCGACGGCTGTTGTCGAAAGTACACCAACACGCAAGTCCGAAGCATTGTTGCAATCTTTCGCTACGCTCTTTCGAGAGAGTTGATTGAATCGGGAACGCTGGTCAAATTGCAATCGCTTGACCCGTTGCGCCATGGTCAAACGCAAGCCAGGGAATCGACACCAACGGCACCCGCTAACCTCGATGACGTTCGCAAGACAGCGGCGCACTTATCGCCACCACTGAAAGCGATGGTGCGGATTCAGGCGGCAACCGGGATGCGACCGTCAGAGCTTGTGGCGATGCGACCGATGGACATTGACCGGTCAGGACCGGTGTGGATTTATCGACCCGAAAAACACAAGACTTCACATCGTGGCAAGTCAAAGGCTGTGCCGATCACCGGCGACGCCAGGGAAGCGCTGGTGCCGTTTCTGTTGCGTGCCGAAGATGAATACTGTTTCAGTCCGATCGAGTCGTTAGCTTGGCATCACGAACAGCGAGCCGCTAAGCGAAAAACGCCACCCCACCACGGCAACCGCAGAGGGTTGAACGTCAAGGATAATCCGCAGCGTAAACCCGGCCGCGCCTACAACAAAGATTCATACCGGCGAGCAATTCAGCGTGCTGCTGAGGTTGCAAAGGTCGATCACTGGTTCCCTTATCAACTCCGCCACCTTGCCGGTACCGCTGTGCGTGATGCACTTGGCGTTGAAGCCGCACAGGCGTTGCTAGGACATTCGAGAGCGGCAATGACAGAGCATTACGCTCGTCAAACGGAAGCCAAGGCAATCGCGGCATCATCAGCCGCGCCTTGCGTTGGTGCGGTATAATTCTTTCACGTCGCCAGGGGCTTGATCACCCCGCGCTGTCCATCGGCATTCGGTCCCCTTTCCGAGTGTCGATGGACGGCAGCGACTTCTACACAAAAGGGGTTCTAATATGCGTTCAATCGAACGGCTTATCCGTGATGAGTTGGCAGCGTTTCTATCGTTGAATCACCGATCGTATTTTGAAGACGACCACAGCGACCTAGTACGGCTGTTGACGACGGAGCAATGGATCGCCGGGAATACCTGGAAAGTTGCGTCCGAAGTGTTCAGCGACTACGGGCTAGTTTCGGAGTTAGGCTGTTTTGTCGATGAGTTCGTGTTATGGTCCCGGCAAGTTGACGAGATTCGCGGGCAATGGTTTTACGATCACATCGAAGCCGCATTGCCAGCCGACTATCTGCGGGTGTTCGGGCACACTTCGGCGCTGGTGCAATCGCTTGACCCGATGTTGAATCGTTGCCGGCGGATTGTTCGGCGGATTGACGATTTGCATGAAGCCACGCCAGCGACCGGCGACGAATACAGTCAGCCGATGCGAAAATCCGACGTCAGAAAACTACTTGGCATATCGGAGAGAACGCTAGGGCGGTGGATTGCCGAAGGAAAACTACGGTATCTCGACAATGAAAAGCAAACAATCCGCATTCACATAGACCACTTGCGGAAGTGATTTAAGGCGGCAACCCGCCATATCCCGCCATATCCCGCCACGCCTGAAAAACGCTATTTTCAGGCTGTTTTGCGTCGCTAGTCTTGTTGCATCGGTGTTTAACCCTTGCAACAGGAAACTAATAAATGAACGCAAAGCTGAGTCTGTTAACTGAGGATGCGCTAACGCTTCCACAGGCTGCACGTGAGCTTCCCGGCAAGCCTAATCCGTCAACGTTATGGCGATGGACCGTCAGAGGGATTGGCGGTCAAAAACTGGAAACAATCAAGATTGGTTCCAAAGTCTTCACCACGCGCCAGGCTCTTTCGAGATTCATCGAACGAACACAAGAGCCAGTGCGAAGCTAAACGCCAAACGCCAGCCACCTTTCGGCAACTGGCGTTCGCGATTGCTGCAAGCACAGGTTCGAGCGATCGACCAGCATGCATGCTTAAAAATCTATCGTCAGCCGCACAGGGAGCAAACCGAGCGGCTATTCCAACTTCCAAGACTGCACCCGGAGCGAAACGAGTGGGAATGGATTACCAATATGATACAGGAAAGCGTTAGTTCGGCAAGTTCAATCGTCAGCCACGACGTTGCGGCATTCTTGCGAATACTCCACCAGCCGGGCGCGGTATTCGAGGTGCGGTCGGTGAAATGTCCAGACCGTAAAGGCGGGACATATCTATCGACTGCTGCTGGTTATTTTGCAGACGCTGATACAGCGGCTAAGGCAATCGATGCATTAGAACGATTTGAGCCACCAGCAATTTACTGCACGCTCAATCCAATCAATTCATCGTTGATCGCTCGAGCCGCAAACCGCATAAACCATAAAGCGGACAAGACTACCAACGACGCAGACGCTACTGGTCGGCAATGGTTGTTCTGCGACATCGATTCTAAGCGACCGTCAGGCGTTAGCGCTACTGACCACGAATTAGATGGCGCTGGTCAATTGTCTGATGCATTGCTCGAGGCGATGCGTTCTCGAGGCTGGCCGGAGCCGTTGCAATGCATGAGCGGCAATGGTCGATATTTGTTGTGGCGGATTGACCTGCCTAACGACGATGCATCTCGCGACTTGGTTAAGGCGGTCTTACTGGCGTTCGCGAACGAGTTTAACACCGACTTAGCAGAGGTTGATTGTTCTACATTCAATGCCGCACGCATCATAAAGGTTGCCGGGACAATCGCTCGCAAAGGCGACCAAGTTGTCGGCATGGCAGGCATCGACGATAGACCACATCGGCAATCGTGGTTCATTCCACCAGATAAGCCGCTCGAGGTTGTGCCTCGCGAATTGCTCGAGGTTGCCGCTGGTGTTAATGCCGAGCCGGAGGAAAAGTCTAGTCAAAAAATTGACGCGACTAAAGTAGATCCGTCAAATGACGGTTCTACCACAGCCGGCACAAAGAAATCCAAGCCGGCAAGTTCATCAGGCTGGAATATCGACCAGTGGTTGATCGACCACAATGTTCCGGTCAGCGCGGCGAAGCCTTATAAAGGCGGCAGGAAATGGCTGTTTACCGCGTTGCCAAGATGTTGCGAGTCACACGGGCATCCGTTTGATAATTCGTCGTGCATTATTGAAATGCCGAGCGGCGCGTTGGGCGCATCGTGCCAGCATGCGCACTGCACGTGGGATTGGCGGGAATTGCGTGAGGCATACGAGCCGGATGCATACCAAAAGCCGAAAGCCGATGTTTCCGGCATCGTTGGCGGTTCTGGTGGTGGCAATGGCGGCGAATTAAAGGAAATGCCGCCGGAGGTAGTTGCAGACGAGTTTCTGGAAACGCAGCGACTAGGTGATGTTCTTACGCTTCGCAATTGGTCCGGCAGTTATTGGAAGTGGCTGGGTGGTCGTTATGTCGAGATCACGAAAGAGGACGTCAAAGGCGACCTAGTGCGGTTCTTGCGCCGGCGATACTCCG
>DNWZ01000148.1 GCA_003506095.1 Planctomycetaceae bacterium
TTCACGCTCTGACGCGTCCAAATCGCTCGGCGGCTGTGGAGACTCATTAGACAAAACTAAGCGTTCAGAGTGCCGATCTGGACGATATGTGCCGTCAATCTTGTGCTGTTCGGTGGACTTGGGAAGTCTCGGCATTGGTCGAACCTAAACTACTCGGAATTGACGACGCAGACACTCGCGAAACAGGGATATCGCTAAACCTTCTCATTTTGAGAATATCGACACCCCCGGTAGGGTAATGCCATCAAGGCGAATCGGCGGCGCGATGCCTAGGACAAAACATCGCGCCGCCTCACTCTGCTACCACCACCTACTCGCGGATCATGCATGACGATAACGACCGCCATGCAATGATGCCGCTATGTGAACGCTGGACGTGCCAGCGGTTAACTCAATCAGCTTGGGATCGTCACGTCATCCAAGATGTAGAACGCGGCTGTGTGCGTTGGCACCCAATCCATGCGAACCTTGGGACGGATCAGCATTTGATTACGCTCGAACGCCTCACCAGCTTCCTGGCTGACGTCAACCCTTGCGCCCTGCCGAATGCCGATGAACCATTGGCTAAAATCGCCCATGACGATCTTGCTGTCGGGGCAATGGGTACTTGCGATGATATTCAAATCTCGCAAGTGTTCGGGACGTGCCAGATACAAGCCATCGCCCTCTGTGTTCTCGCGCTGCAGGTGCAAGGCGTTGAACACGTCGGGACTAACGACGCAAACGTTAGGCGTGTAAATGGCATTTCGCAGCACCGTAACGCCATCGGCAATCGCGTCCCAAGTGATGTCACCAGTGGATTCACCAGTCGGGATATCACCACGGTTGAGGATGCCCGTCGGTTCCTCGTTGCCGCTGCCGTTGAGTAGCTTGCTGTTCATCCAATCAATCAAACCGCGAATCGTCACGGCTTCAATCTGCTGCCCAGCGTTGGGGCTGTCCTCGAGCAACTCGAGCGATGCCGACATAATCGCACCAGCGGTGAACGCTAGCAGTCGGCTCGAACCAAAGGACATGGTGGTATCGGCAAACTTGGCATTCTCTGCCTTTGTTTGAACCGTCGGGCGGCTGGTGATCGTCGTGATATTGAGACTCGCGCCATCCATCAACGCCCGGGTACAAAACGGAGCGATTGACGAAACTTCAACCGCTCGATCGATCCAACCCGTCAACCATGAATCAGGAACCGCGTAGCCGCCTTTGCTGTTGTCATCGCTGGTCAACGCGGCCCGAACTTCCTGCGGACTGAAAGGCGAAACTCCGACGGCTGCCGCTCGGCACAATTCGCCAAACAGATAGCCCCGCGGTGGATTAGGATTCAATCGCTGCTTGGGACCAACGGCAACCGCGATTGGCTTCCCTTCCTTTGACCGCAAACCTTCGGCACCCGTGTATTGCGAACCAGCCTTCAGAAAATCGGGAACGCCGCTACGGTTGACCGCTTCCGCAAAATCAGCGGATTCAAAATCCTGACGCTGTTTGTTCTGCCGTTCGGTCGCCAAGATTCGCAATTCTGCATCCAGACTATCAAACTTACTGATTTCATCGCTGGTCAGATCGCGATTTTCAGACTTTGCCTTGTTGGTGATCGCTCGCATCTGTGCCAGCTTCGAATCGGCTTCAGCTTGCAATTGTGCGACCGTCATCGTTTCGGTTGAGTGAATCATCATTATCGTATCTCTCAAAATTGAGTTGTTGTATCGTTCTCATTCATCACGTTTGCGACCAGCGAATAACGACGCGCTTGGTCGGCTTGTATTGTCAATCGTCCGAACGCTCAAACGCTTCTAAGTCGCTCAGGCGAAAACGTAGTGTTCGCCGGTTGAACCGCAGCGGTTTCGGAAACCCTGGCGTCTTCATCCACGTTTGAATCGTGCGGATTGTCGTCTGATATCTCTCGGCAACCTGCTCGAGCGTCAGGAACTGAACCCGCTCGATATCTGGCTTTGTTTCGCTCATTGTTGCTCCAGGAGTTGCTGATATTTTTCGATGTGGTATCGGGTCTGCGTGTCCAACGCTGCCAGCAATTCGTCGTATAGCTTGGCGTCAGGCTCATGGTTGTACGTTTGAAGCGTTACCCAAGTGCGAACGCGATGCAATTCCAACGGCAATAAAAGCGGCATTTCAAACGAACACATTTCGATCAATCCGCCGCTCTGCCGTCGCTCGTACTCGTGCGCCCAAACCGTTTGCATCCAATTTGCAAATCGGTGTCCGCAAAGCGATTTCAGCGATGGGTTGAACGCGATATTCGCCTGCAGCGCTTCGTCGCTCATTGCGGCGACGGCATTCGGACGCAAGCCAACCACGTGATACTTCTCGATTTCCATTTTTCATCTTCCTTCGTTTAAATGTACGCAACTATCTGCCATGCGTCAAACGCATAAATGTAAACTTGTCGATCCATCGCACGCATAGCCGCTAAAATCGCCTGTAACACGCTCGGTCGGCTGTGTGGCCTATTCATCGCCCTGGCTTCCTTTCGTTCGTTGTGGCGTATCCTGTGCGTCGTCCGCTGGCTCAATCGGCATAGCGCCGATGCATTTGATATCCCACTGACGCAACATCGCTTTCAGCATTGCTCGCAAGCAACGCTGCGACTCGTCTGCCGTCATACCTGGCGCGGTTGCGATGTCCAGTCGATACGCGAAGCGCTTTGCCATTAGTCAGCCTCGCTGATGCGTAACGCTCGGTCGCCATCGGGATACACGACGCGAACTATGTTGCCGCGGTGATCGGCAACGAAGTAATAGGTTGCACCAGCGGTGCGGAATTGTGGAACGACGATTGTCATGGTTGGATCTCCTTAATTGGAAAATTGGCTGTAAGCATCGGCAACATCGATAAACCGCGTCGCCGCACAATCAAAAGCGACTTCAATGCAACCAGTCGCTCCGTTCCTCGCTTTGGCAATGTCGATAGTTGCCGCGCTCGAGTCTCTGGCTTCACGATGCAGCAACATCACAACATCCGCGTCTTGCTCAATCGCTCCCGCGTCTCGCAGATGCCCAAGATTAGGCTTCGACTTCTCGGCTTCTCGGTTCAATTGGCAAAGGCAAAGCACCGGCACCGACAACTCCAACGCCAGCGATTTCAACTCGCCGCTGATTTCGGTGATCGCTTCCCAGCGAGGCTTGCGCCGGTCGGCTGCTGTGATCAATCCCAGATAATCCACAACCAACAACGCCAGCCCAGTGGTGGCTTGCTGGATCCTCGCCGCCGCTCGGATCTTCGCCATCGTCGCACCACGACCGCTCCAAATATGCAAAGGCACCGAACCCGCTTCATCACGACGGTCCTGCATGTTGCTGATGTCGCAATCGTCCACCAGCCCTGCCCGCAGTGTTCGGACTTCATAGCCCAGCGACGCCGCTAGCTGACGCGTCGCGATATCTTTGCCGGTCATTTCTAGCGACACCAGCAATACCGACCGACCTTGCTCGGCATTGTGCAGTGCAACCTGTGATCCAAGTGCCGACTTGCCGATACTTGGTCTCGCAGCAACGACAATCATTTCGCCCGGATACAAACCGCCAATGGCAGAATCCAACTGCATCAAGCCCGTAGGAAGCCCGCTAACGCGTTCTTTCGACTTCGTGGCAAGTATGTCGTCAATAGCGTCCTGCATCGCAGCGGCAAGCGTTTGGCTGCCTGCATGAACGCCAGATCGGTGGCGAGTCAACGAACCATCCAGCCAATCAAGAATATCGTTCGGCGCCTGCATCAAATCATCGGCCCGCGTCGCCAGCTCCGCCGATAGTGCTCGCAACCGCCGCCGCGTTGCTGCCTCTTTGACTTGCTTTGCGTATTGCGAAACATGCGATGCGTTTGGACAGCCAATCGCGATACTGGCGACACCAGCGACGCCACCGATCGGATCCAACAGCTTCGATGCCCGCAGCCTAGTGATCAGCAATTGGTGGTCGCCTACTGGCTCGCCCGCCGCGTGCATGTCCTGCATCATCGCGAACACACGACCGAGGCTGTGATCAGCAAAGTCACCAGGCGAGACAATGCCCGCCGCGATGTCGATAGTGGTTGGATCCAGCATCGCTGCACCCAAGATTGCGATTTCGTGTTCGTTCATGGTTTGCGCCTCCCAGGCGTCATCGGCGTGAGTCTCTTTGTGGTGGTCGGCGGTTCTGGCGAAACAAGATGGTCACGCCAAAAGTCGTTTCTCAGAAACCTGACTGGATCCTTTGCAAAGTCGCCGCACGTTGCTGCGTAGGACTTCACCGCCAGCATCAAGTCGGCGTGATCAGTCGGCTTGATCTTCGCGAACGCTTTGGATGCATCCGCCTTGCCGACTCGCTTGCCGTTCCGCAGTGGATAGGCTTCCCAGAATGTCTGAAAAGCATGATCGAGCGAAGCGTTGCGCGTACCTTTAGGTGGGTACTGGGTAATGGGTTCTAGAATACGTTCCGTTTCGTGTTCCGTTTTGCGTTCCGTTTCGCGTTCCAATTCGGAACGCGTCGATTCTGACGTGTTCCGTTTCGGAACGCGTCGCATGTACGGATCCAGCCAATCGGGTACCAAACTCCAGTATTTCGGTGGCTGTGTTCGCGTTCCTTCAGCGTAAAAAATTAGCCCCGCGTCAATCGCTGCCTGCCTTGCTGCAATGATGCCCTTTGGCGAACCGATCCCAAGTTGCTCCATCAATTCGGCTCGCCAAATCATCGGCGGCTTGTTGTAGTGCAACCGATCTTCACGCGACGCGACTAGCAACGCCAGCATGACTGGATCCTTTCCGATCTGCATGACTGCACCGCACCGGAAAAGCGACTTTGCATATCGTGCGAAATAGCCGCTGCGTTTGCGTTCGGCTGACGGATAAGTGCTCATTCGGCACCGCCTTTACCGATGGCTCGGTTAGCAGCGACTCGGCAACGCGTTGAGCAAAACTTCGCTGTGCTGCGCTTTGGTAGAAAAGTCACGCCGCATTTTTC
Source organism: Planctomycetaceae bacterium (assembly GCA_003506095.1). Classification (GTDB taxonomy): domain Bacteria; phylum Planctomycetota; class Planctomycetia; order Pirellulales; family Pirellulaceae; genus UBA6163. The sequence continues at coordinate 4,947 of DNWZ01000148.1, forward strand.
GCACAACTTAAAACCAGTCATGCGGCTTGCCTTACGATTCTCCCGACGTCGGGAACTTTCCTTTTCGCGATTCAGTGCAATTCGGCAACCCGCTGAACAGTAGGATTTCCAGGCGGTAAGCGTTTCGCGATACGTTTCCTCGCGATCCCCTCGATTGTCCACAACTCGCGACCAATGGTTGAAGAATAGGCTTCCGCACCAAAGACACGTTGAGGGTGCACAGTATTCGCACATATGCAAATCGGTACCGTGCGAAAAAATGGACTGACTAGACCAGTAGTTCACGCCGTTAAGGCTATATCGGCAACGTTGAGTTGCCACATGCCGCCGCGTCGCCTCTTCTAGTGCTTTTTCCCATGCGTAAACATCGTCTCGCGAATTGACACCAGGAACGAATACAAACGTTTCCTGTGCAATCAGATTCCCAACCGTTGCTAAGTTGTACTTCCGCCTGCCATCGTTGTATTTCATTTCAAAACATTCGATGATCAGACTTTGCGGATCGGCGTAACGCTTAGCTGCGGTTACCGTTTTGTGATTAGCAGATTGGCAACCGCTAGTTTCCGTAACACTCATCGTCCCGCCCTCCCTGCGTTCTCGGCAACATAAGTCTCCGCCGTCAATTCCTGCATCAATCCTTCGATCGACTCGAACGCGGCGACGATATTTAAGATCGCGAACCGCTGCAAATCAGCCCGCCTAGTCGCTGCGTCGCACGCCTCACAGCGGCATGCCGGAATCGGTGAATGGTCGGCGATTGCCGTTGCCAAATCGGTATTTTGAGATACCATAGATGAAGCTCTGTTTGTGCCATTTCCGCTCGCTCTGGTTGTGGCTGTGGTGTTGATGTCGCTTAGCTTGCTCGGCCCAGGCGACGTTAAAACGTTTTTATGCATGCATGCTGGTCGATCGCTCGAACCTGCGCCTGCAATCGCGAACGCCTTGGGGTTAGCCTCGAGGCGTTCAGCGTTTAGCGTTCTCACTCATAGACTCGCTGCACGCCAGCATCGATGCGCGCCTGACGCGTCGCTTTCTTCGCTGGCTTGGTGTCGCGATGCGGATTAAGAAACCGCTCGAATGCCTCTTCGGTTACGACCCACGTTGCCCGCTTCTTGCCAACCGACAAATCGATAGCTTCAATCCGTCCCGATCGGCAAAGCTCCTGTGCATATTGCAACGAGCACCCAAGTCGTTCTCGGATCTCAATTGTGTTGATGACTCTTCGCATTTTGCTTATCTCCAATGTGATAGTTTGTGTTGCCTGCCCTCTGCCATTGCTGACGTTTGGCTGGCTCGTGTGATGTGTTTTGCATCGCTTTTGGAATCTAACAGGTGCACAAAAGACGTAAAGCTAAATCTATAAATAATCGCTGCCGCTTCTTAGTATTGCAGCTACGAACCTTATAGAACGTCTGGCGTGCAAGTCGTTCGCCCGTAACGGCTTGCGGCTTGCGGTTCCGCTTGTCTTATGTGAAAAAAAACTTGCCAATCGTGCTGTTTTTTGGCGGGAATAACCGACCGTCCCACCGCCGGGAAGCGACGAAATCAGCGAAGTGATTTTCGTAACCCTTTGCGTGATAGGGTTTTGTGGTTTTCCAAGTGCTCGCGCTCGCTGAAAACCGTGTTAAGAAATCTTCACAATCAGCCTTTGTGTGTTCACGAAAAAACCGCCGTTGGATTGAACCA
>DNWZ01000458.1 GCA_003506095.1 Planctomycetaceae bacterium
TTTCGAGCCCAAGCCATGGTGAAATCATTCACCGGTTGAGCCACCTTCCAGGCCGCTTCATCCGCTTTGCCGTCAATCACGATCGGGCCCTCGGTGAAGTAGCAGGCATACTCAGAAGCCTGAGCCAGAGGCACGTTATCGTTGGGATTCGGGTCGGATTGCGCGCGCAATGGACCTGCCAATAGCCCCAGGAGAAGCACAACGAACAACGTCGAAACCAGCCGGTCCATTTTCATGTTTGTTACCATCATTCCACCACCGCTCGTGCAGAAAACCTGTTGTGGTGAGTCGAGCCAGCCAATCGTTGCGAGGAGATCACGCCAGAATATCGGTCAGCACATGTCCGTGCACATCCGTCAGGCGGCGATCGATCCCGTTGTGGTAGAAACTAAGGCGTTCGTGATCGATTCCAAGTTGATGCAGAATCGTGGCATGAATGTCATAGACCTGTGTCGGGTTGGCACGATCCAGTGGCTTGTATCCCCACTCGTCGCTCTCGCCGTGCGTGACGCCTCCTTTGATCCCTCCGCCACACAACCAGTTGGTGAAGACATAGGGATTATGATCGCGCCCCGTACCACCTTGCGATGAAGGCATGCGACCAAACTCTGTCGTCCAAAGAATGATCGTCTCTTCGAGCAGGCCGCTTTGTTTTAAGTCTTGAATGAATGCGGCCGCGCCACGAGCCATCCCCATGGCGAGCGGTCCGTGATCGCGCTGAATGTTTTCATGCGAGTCCCAGTTGCGTCGCGGAAAGCCGTTGTCGTTGCCGCTCCACACCTGTACGAAACGGACACCGCGTTCGAGTAATCGACGCGCGGCGAGACATTTCTGCGAGAAGTAAAACGCTTCTTCCTCGGCATTGATTTCAGTGGGCCATTTTTGCGGTCCGCGATCCAGCCCGTAAAGCTTGAGTATATGCTCTGGCTCGGCCTGAAGATTCAGCGCGTCGGGAGCGGCAAGCTGCATCTTCGCCGCAAGTTCATAGCTGCGGATGCGGGCTTCCAAACGCTGATCGCCAGCACGCTCTGCCGCATGATCTTGATTGAGTTCAGCCATCAGTTTTTGCGATTCGCTTTCGCTCTGGCTTGTAATGAAGCGACCTGACTTATGAGGAAAAAGATCGGCAATCGGCGTCTCCGCCCCCGGATAGATAATCGTGCCGCTGTGTTGCGAGGGAAGGAACGCGGAGTCCCAATTCTTGACACCATTGGAAGCAAAGCCGCGATGATCGGGCAGCACCACAAAGGTAGGCAGATTGTCATTCAGCGAACCAAGTCCGTAGCTTACCCAGCACCCTGCACCTGGAAATCCCGGCATGAGGAACCCGGTGGCTTGAAGCAGCGTCGCCGCCGAATGGACACCCGATTTACTGACCATGTTGTGAATGAATGCCATGTCATCCACAACCGCACCGAGCGGCGCAACGGTGTCGCTGAGCATTTTGCCGCACTGACCGTAGGGCTTGAAATCCCATACCGGTTTGAGCCAGGGACCAAGCCCATTTTGAAAGGCTTCAACGGGCTCGCCAAAGTCGCTCGCTTCACCATGACGCTTTACCAACTCAGGCTTATAATCAAACAAGTCGAGATGACTTGCGGCACCCGACATAAAGAACTGTACAACGCGTTTGGCCTTCGCGGGATGATGCAGTTTGCCTTCGAGCAGGCCGCCACTTGCGAGCGCGCCATCCTGGCCGAGCATCGATGCCAAGGCGAGTCCGCCAAGACCACCTCCGGATTGCCAGAGGAAATCGCGACGTGAGCGGCTTTGGGCAGCAGCCGCCCGATGAAAGGGTGAATCGTTTTTCATAGTTGCTCAATCGACAAAAGAGAATTCGTTCAGGTTCAGCAAGACGCGGCAAAGACTAGGCAGGCCATGCGTCTTGGCAAAACGGACCAGCTTGTCACGATTACTCTCGGTCGGATCACGCCCCAAGGCGAGCGAGTACGCGCGAACAACTTGCCCATCCAGATCGGGGCGTTCACGCTGCACTCGCTCAGCAAAATGAATTGACTGCGTAAGCATGAATCCGTTGTTAAGCAGCGCGAGCGCTTGCAATGCAGAAAGACTTTCGTTTCGCTTGTCCACACGGATCGACGGATCGGCGCAATCCAACGAGGTCATCCAGGGCTGTGTCTGCGAGCGAACGATGAAACGATAGACGCCGCGTCGCCACGTTTTGGGATCCGCTGGATCGGCCAGGTTGTATTCATAATGCGGCGAGTGCGCGGGATGCTCGATCACAAAGTCCTGCCATCCGGGTCCACCCGCCGAGAGATCGAGTTTGCCGCTGACAGCCAACACCGCGTCCCGAACCGCTTCGGCTTCGAGCTTCCTGCGGTTCTGACGCCACAGCAACGCATTGTTGGTATCAATTCTTTCGGCTTCAACGTTGGACTTCGTCGATTGCCGATACGTCGCGCTCATCACAATCTGCTTATGCAGCCGCTTCAACGATCCGCCGTTATCGCGAAAGTCTGTGGCCAACCAGTCGAGCAATTCAGGATGCGAAGGTACCGATCCGTTAAGTCCGAAGTCGTTGGGTGTATCGGTCAGTCCGCGTCCAAAATGATATTGCCAGACGCGATTGACAATACTGCGCCAGGTCAGCGGATTGTTCGCATCGGTGATCCAACGCGCCAGCGCCGCGCGACGGTCACTTTCAGGTGCATCTGTGGCGACAGGAAAATGCCCCGGCGCAAACGTGAACGCCGAAATCGCACCTGGGGCCATTTCATCCCTTGGGTGAGTGACCTGTCCACGGGCAAGGAAGAAGATCGGTCGCGGCTTGCCACCGTTTGACCCAGTGCCGACGAAGCTGCCGCTTCCGGTATGAATGCCTCCTGCGTACACAAGGCTCGGCGCGGGCAACTGTTTCAGTTCTGCATCGACCTTCGACTTGCTTGCAAGCAATGCCGAGCGTTTGGCTTGCGTCGCATCATCGGCGTAACTCAACAGCAGTGCATCGCGCTGCTGGACAAGGTCCTGTTTCTCGTCGGCTGTGGGGGTTACGGGGGCGAGGCCATCGGTGAGATTCGCTTTGCGCCAACGAGGCGGAGCCTCAATCGAATCGAGTGCGGTGACCGGTTTGCCGTTGGCGACATTCTCACCTTGAAGATCAAGGACTTTCAATTCGGCCAATGCAAAAATGAAGTCGTTCTGGCGGGGTGCGAGTTTGGTGGCCGTCACGCGCACATAGCGTCCCGAAATACCATCGTCCTTGGCACCACCCGTCGTGAAAGCGGTGAGCCCTGGATTCTTGAAGTCGTTCATAAACGTTTCATCGTGCCTTCGCCAAAGCTGCGTCACGCCGATTTGAAACTCGGGGTCGTCGCTCGCTTCGACTTTGAAACGCACAGGAAAGCCGAAACCGGCACCGATGTTGTTGAAGTCGTCAAAGCACGGCAGCAGCGTAACACTGGCAATCTCAACGCGCTGTCCAAGATCGACTTGCACCCACTTCATCGTGTCTTGAACTTGCGAGATAGCGCTGTGATAACCAAAGTCCGGAGCTTCGTTACCCTGCTTGGCGGCCTTCGCTTTCGATGCACCTTCGATCTTCCTGGAAATGGCGACATATGCTTCGCCAGCCTTAGCCTTCAGCGGTTCTTCGATCGCGGCGATGTCACGTTCTAAGCTGACCTGTTGGCTTTGCAATTCATCAAAGCGGGTCTGGATCGCAGGGTCCGGAAAGTATTTGCGATCCGTACGATCCAAGGATGCAAACACGGCCTGCAACGAGTAATAGTCTCGCTGGCTAATCGGATCGAACTTGTGGTTGTGACATTGGGCGCAGTGGACTGTCACGCTACAAAAAGTCCCCATCGTGTTGGCGATCCNNTCGAGATGCCTTGCCATCTTGCCATCGATTTTCGTCTCAGGCACTTCCGCATGACCGATAAAATCCCATGGCCCGGCCGCGATAAAACCGAGCGCTTCGATGCCGTCCCGAGTACCCGGAAATAAGATGTCGCCGGCAATTTGTTCCTGGACAAAGCGGGCGTAAGGTTTGTCTTCATTCAGCGATCGAATGACAAAATCTCGATAAGGCCAAGCGTTGTTCCGAGGCTTATCCTTGTCATAGCCATGTGTGTCGCCGTAGTGAACGACATCGAGCCAGTGACGTGCCCAACGCTCGCCATAGTGCGATGATCCGAGCAGTTCATCGACAAGCTTTTCATAGGCGTCAGGCGACGCATCGGCGACAAACGCGTTGATCTCTTCGGGGGTCGGTGGCAAGCCGATCAAGTCAAAATACAACCGACGAATCAGCGTTCGATGGTCAGCAGGAGACGAAGGGACAAGTTTCTCATCGGCAAGTTTCGCTCGAACGAAGTAGTCGATCTCATTCCGCTCCGGTTCGATGTCCGCCGCATCGCGAAATGCTGCGACGCTGACCGGGACGATGGGTCGCTTGATTTCTTGCCACGCCCAATGGTTCATGCGTGGATCATCATCCTGGGAATCGAGCTCTTCATCGCCTGAATGCTTGCCAGTGGGCCATGGGGCTCCCGCATCGATCCAAGCTGCGAGCTGAGCAACCTCTTCACTGGACAGTCGTGGCCCTTCCGGCGGCATGACCTCATCGATGTTGTTTGAAGAGACCCGTTTAACGAGTTCGCTTTCAAGTGATTTTTGACGAATCACTGCAGGACCGAAGTCTCCCCCTCTGAGAATCGCTTTGAGTGAATCGAGACGCAGGCCCGATTCCTGGTTGTCCGCGCCATGGCACCTCACGCAATGCGTGGTCAAAATCTTTTGGGCGGCTTGAAAGGTTGATAATTCTTGAGCCACTTTTTCTGGCTTGCCCTGCGCCCAGGCTGGGCTGGATAACAATGCAAAAATCGCCAACGCGATCCAACCGCCGGAGTTCCGATTCATCCAAGTGCTTTTTCTTTCCATTTTTGTCATCGCATCTCCGAGTCCGGAAGTCGTGCAAGGTCGCAGTTTTTGAACCAGTATAGGGATATTTCCCGACCGGCTGAAAATTGGTACTCAAAAAGCAATTTTTCTATTTTGCAGTACCAATTTTAAGCTTTTCGCGCCATTGTCTACTAAGAGCTTATCCACCGACGCTCCCCAAGTTTAATCCAACAGATTGTATGAACAGAACGCCCCTGGTTGATCCTGAGCTGTACGAGCAGTTTCTGCGGCTGTTTGCGCGGGATCAGTTGCGTATTACCGCTTGGATTCGAGCGCTCGTGCCCAATCACGCGGCGGCGGCCGATGTGTTTCAGGAGACCAGTCTAGAGCTGTGGCGCAGCTTTCCCAACTTTCGGCCTGATGCCGACTTCCTCCCTTGGGCGCTGGGGGTTGCGCGTCACCAAGTGCTCAAACATTGGCGGACGGCGAAACGCGATCGGCTGACCTTCAGCGAAGAGTTTCTGCACGAATTGACGACCGATGCGATTCGTATGGCCGATGAATTGGTGCCGCGTCAGGCCGCGTTAGATGAGTGCGTCCAGCAACTGACCGTGCGGCAACGAGATTTGATCCACCGTTTCTATGGTGAAAACGAGACGGCGGCCGTGATCGCCAGTGCGTGGGAACGTTCTGTCCACGCGGTCTACAAATCTCTGAAAGTGATGCGCCGGGCGCTGCTGGAGTGTGTCGAGTCTAAATTGTCGGGTCAGACGCCATGATGCCACACAAAGGAAACGAAATTATGAATATGCCAGCCGGTGCCCAGCGGGTCATCGAACTTGCTGAACAGGTTCTTACCGAAACGGCAACCGACCAGGAAATCGCGGAACTAGAATCGCTGATGGTTGCCGAACCCGAGCTGCGTCGCATCTACCTCCGCTACGCATTCGTACATGGGCAACTCGCATTGACGAAGGCCGGCCTGCCGGACGTCGGTTCGCAGCCTCTTTCATCGACCGGCTCGCTGGTGACTTCGAGTTCGATGCAATCGCCTGCCACAAGCACTTGGTTTTTCGTAGTAACATCTCTGGCGGCGGCAATCCTTTTGGTTATCTCTGCGTGGATCTACTACGGCGGCTCCAAGGACAATCTTGATGGTATTTCGTCCAACCGACCAGCGCTCGCGAACGACGATCTTAGAGTGGGTGATGTGCCGACGGACGGTCACTATGACAATCGAAACTTGCCGGTTCACGTCGTCGGAGTTTTGGATACCGATCGGCTCAGAAACATCTCTCCCACGACGTTCACCGTCCACCAAGGTGCAACCGGGCTGACGACAGCCGATGGCACCAATGTGCAGATCGAAGGTCCTGCGATGTTTGGAGCCAGTTCGAGATCCGAGGGGGTGTTGTTCGCAGGTTCGGTCCACGCGAGCCTGAAACGCGCCGATACGAACTACTCGATTCAAACCAGCAGCATGCGAGTGGTCGACCGCGGTTCCGGCTTTCGGGTCGCGAAGATGGAGCATGATCGAATTCGCGTGGACGTGATCGATGGCGAAGTCGAAGTGCAGTCGCGCGTCCGCAGGCCACTTTACTACTGGAGCTTCGACGACGTTGGATCAGAGGGCGTTTCCGATTCTGAAGCCGAGCTGACCTATATCGGTGATCAAGTCAAACACTCACCAGGTTTGGTCGGCTCAGGAGCGCTGGTTTTCGAGAATCGACGAGATGCATTTGTTCGGATCGATACCGGGATGGGCGTCGAAGTCGGCACCGGCAATATGGCATGCAGCAGTGGGATCAGCATCGAAGCGCTGGTGATCTGTCGATGGAGCGGCCATCCGATGGATTATGATGAAATCTTTCGCAAGGAGGATGGAAACCATCGGATGTTGCTGAGCTTTCAAAACGACGGTGACTTGAACAACTTTGATGTTCCTGAGGTTGCACCTGGCCCATGCTTAAGTTTTGGGCTGCACTTGGAAGGGCACGGATACAGCGAATTGGATATGCCTCTTGACGGCAATGACGGTCGACCAACCCTAGGGGAATTGACCGACGGCAGGCCGCACCACATTGTTGCCACCTACGACAGTTTCAGCGGGCGGAAGGCGATTTATATGGATGGCCGCCAGCGGTTCTCGCATGATTTCCCTATAGGATCGCTGATACTGAGCGGTGGTCCGTCGCCTGCGACGATCGGAAACCATCGCAACAACGAACCCTTTACAGGCGTCATCGACGAAGTCGCATTCTATGACTTCGCGCTTTCACCGAATGAAATCGCCAATCACTACCAGCAAGCGATGCGCGGTCAACCCTATTTCGCACCCCAGTCCGGTCCGCTCGCCTCGGATCGTTGGCTCGCCATCGCATTGGTTGGTGCCGGCACGTCGCAGGTTTTCGATACACTCACCGGTCGCGCGATCCCCTAGAACGGCTTTGCCCGACCCCATCGAATCCGTCTCTGCGGCAGCCTCAAAAGGGCTGGTTGCATTGCGTGATCGGCAAAACATGAGCTTCAAAAAATACGCAACATTTTTGGCAATCTTGACACGAGAGATTCTCTCCGCTGACCGCCATAACGCTTCGTAAGGTACGATAAGCAGCGAAAAGTTTTAATCCCCCAAGCGGTCTGAACTCTTTACGAGCGTGTTGCACTGGACCGTCGCTGGTTGCCCTAAAAGGTTCTTCAAGAAGGCGTGGCAAATGAACAAACAAGTTTCCGTAATCGTCGCGCTGGTGGCGTTGATGGTTTCCTTCAGCGTGGCTCGGTCGGATGACCTCAAACTCGTTCCCCAAGGCTGGGACGCGGCGTTGGCTGGCGACATGGTCATGCAGCGACTGGTGAATACTTCCGCCGCTCGTGTCAAAGGCGCCCACGATGCGGAGTTCGTCTGTGTCGATGAACGGGCCTACATCGTCACGGAAGCGAATGACGTCAAGGCGGGTGAAAGCGCTGATTGGCCGTTCATTTATGCGACGATGTCGATCGTGAACCTAAAGACGCTCACGCTGGAAAAGGCGATCGACTTTGCGAAGGGCGAGCAACGTTTTGATAACGAGACGTTGCCCGTGGGGGCGTGTTTTGTGCCTCGCATCCTACAGAAAGATGCAAAGACTCTGCGCTGCTACTTTACCAGTGAGGCCCCAGGCAAACGCCAGTCACAGATGTGGTATCGCGACTTCGACCTGTCGTCCGGCGAGTTCGCGTCAACCATCCACCGGGCGAAGCTGAAGACTGCGGCTGGCACGTTTGATTTTCAGCCGCAGTATTTTCACGCCGATGCAGCGGCCCAGGGCTTCACAAAGAAGGCTAGTGATTCGGCGTTCTTCATCTTCGATTCGTTCAAGAAGTTCGATGGCCAGACTTACGTCGCGTTGAACAACTTCAGCAGCAAACAAAATGCATTGGCGTGGGTGCATGATGATCTTGAAACGTTCGAAGTGATCGGCCATTTCAACGAACCGCAGACGGAGCAGCTTAGCGAGTCGGCCGTGAACCGCTTGCCTGATGGAACATGGATGGCGATCTGTCGCAATGACAAAGGAAACTATCATTTCACCACAAGCGCTGATGGCAGCCGTTGGAGCGTCGGCAAAGAGTTACCACAGGTTCCCAACGGCGCGAATTCAAAGCCGACGTTTGATAAGTTTGGTGACACTTACTACCTCGGCTGGCAGGAGGCGAGTCGCATTCAGGGCGTGACCCGCAGCGTATTCAATGTGGATATCTCCCGCGACGCCAAAACGTGGGAACGTAAATATCGCTTCGAGACGCCACAATCATTTCAATACCCGACCTTTCATGAACACCAAGGCAAGGTCTGGCTAGCCGTCACACAAGGTGATAAAGATGGCAGCCGGAAGGAACGGATCATGTTCGGCAAACTGGAAGACGTCGGCCAGTTCGAGCCTCAGGTCGATCAGCGTCGCACCGTATGGCCCACGCCGCCGGAGGAACCCGCAGTTATGAAACGCGGCGTGAAGCTGTTCACCGACCGCGATTATGTGATCGACGAAATGCCCGATGCAGTGCGCGATCTGCCGTTTCTGCGCACGAGCATCGAGAAGATGAACGTGAAGGTGACGAAAGCGGGAACGCTGTTTGCGCTCACGCCAACGATCCGCCCTGGTGCGGCCAGCCAAGAAGAATCGCTGCAGAAGGCGGGCTTTACGAAAGTGGATGTCCCCGAGACGCAACTCTTCCCGGGTGAAATCAATCGTGTGAGTCTTTACCGAAAAGCCGTAAAGTCTGGTGAGACGATGCAGTTTCGCAAGATGGTGCTGCTTGTGTTTGCAGACGGTGCAAAGGCAAAGGTGCCTGATCCGAACGCGCCGGTCGTAATCACAAGTCCCGGACCAGAGTTTCAGGACGATGCTCGTCCGGGCGCGATGATCATCGGTATGGACCGTACGTCGAAGGGACGCATCTGGGGTTGTTGGACAGGAACAGGAGACAAGAAGGATGGTTATTTCCTGCTGGCAACAAGCGACGACGATGGCGATTCATGGTCGAAGCCGCAATTGGCGGTCGGTGCACGTACAGAAGCAATGCAAAAGATCAGCGGCGCACTGGTCGGCAATCTGTGGACCGATCCGAAAGGACGATTGTGGTTGTTCTTTGATCAACAACTCGGCGATCCACAAAATCGCATCACGAACTGGTTCATGCGCTGCGACGATCCCGACGCTGCCGATCCGTCCTGGACTGAACCGGTGATGTTTGCCGAAGGATGCACGTTGAACAAACCGACGGTGCTGAACAACGGCGATTGGTTGTTGCCGGTGTCCGATTGGCATCAGAAAACGGCGCGTGTGTTTGCTTCCACCGATCAAGGCGCGTCATGGAAAGAACGCAGCCATTTGAAATTTCCGGGTTGGCAGTTTGACGAACATATGATGGTCGAGTTGAAAGACGGTCGACTGTGGATGCTGGCCCGCACCAGCGGCCAACCGTATGAAAGTTTTTCAGGCGATCATGGCAAGACCTGGAGCGTTCCACAGCAGGCTGCAACGGTGCAAAACGTAAGTTCACGATTCTTCTTGCGTCGACTCCAGTCCGGTCGCATCTTGCTGGTGAAAAATGGTTCGCCCGCGGAACGCTTGCCACAGCGCACGCACATGAGCGCGTGGCTGTCCGACGACGAAGGCCAAACTTGGAAGGGCGGTCTGTTGCTTGATGAGCGGAACGCGGTGTCGTATCCCGATGGTTTTGAATCGCCAGATGGAATGATTCATATACTCTATGATTGGAATCGTCATACCGATGCCGAGATCCTGATGGCCAAGTTTCGTGAAGCGGATGTGCTGGCGGGCAAGATCGTATCGCCCGATGCCAAACTGCGGACACTGGTGAACAAAGCCACTGGTCCCAAACCGGAAACACTATCAAATGGCATCGAATTGCCTCACGTTTGGCCGCCACGGTTGGGCGATCCGGCGTCGGTCGAGCCGATGGAAGTGCCGTATTTGAGCAAGCCGCCGAGGGTGATTCCGATCGACATCGGTCGTCAATTGTTCGTCGATGATTTTCTGATCGAATCGACCGATATGAAACGCGTGTTCCATCAAGCGGAAAAATTCGCTGGCAATCCGGTGTTTCAGGCAGAGACTGCGGTTGAAAAAGAACGCAATCGCGTGGTCTATCTGGGACAAGGAGGCGTGTTCTTTGACCCCGGGGAAAAGCTGTTCAAGATGTTCTACACCGCAGGTTGGCGCGGACCGCTGGCGGTGGCGACCAGTCCTGATATGAAGACGTGGACTCGCCCCGATCTCGGCTTGCACGGCGGAAATATTATGTTGCCCGATGGGGCGGCTTGGGGGACGGGGGAAGGGAATGCTGCCGGAACCGATAACGCTTTATGGTACGACATCAACGCGACGGATCCCAAAGAACGAATTAAGTACCTGACTTGTTGGTCGCATGTTGCGTCACAACAACGCGTGCAAGGTCTGACACACAGTTTGCAAGTTTCAGACGGTGTTACGTGGTCGAAGCCGGTCGCATGCAGCGTCCCCGCAGGAGACTACGGTTCGATCTTCTACAATCCGTTTCGCAGCAAGTGGGTACAGAGCATCAAACGCGATGGCCCACGGGGACGGTGTCGTTATTATGTCGAAAGCGATCGCTTTCTCGACGGCGCCGATTGGTCGAACGCGGTTTATTGGACGAATGCCGATCGGAGGGACGAACCCGAGCCTGCTGGCGGTTACGCGGGTCATTCCAAGCCGGGTGATCCGCCACAGCTCTACAGTCTTGCCGCGGTCGCTTATGAGAGTTTGATGATCGGCATGCACCAGGTTCATCGTGGACCGAACAACAAGGTCTGTGCTCAGGGCAAGTTCCCCAAGCTGACCGATCTCGAGTTGGGCTTCAGTCGCGATGGTTTTCATTGGGATCGGCCTGATAGACGAGGATTCATTCGTGGTGCTCGTGAACCCGGAGCGTGGGATCGAGCTTACTTGCACACGACAACCGGTGTCTTTGTCGTGCTCGACGATCACTTGGTCTTTCCCTACTGCGCCTACTCGGGTGATGCCGGTGATGGTCGCAGCGACATGTACGGCGGCGGCGCGATCGGGCTGGCGAGCTTGCGACGCGATGGATTTGCATCGATGGAGGCGGGGGACAAGCCTGGTCAATTGACGACTCGGCAAATTAGATTCAAAGGGAAGCACCTGTTCGTGAATTTCAATGGTGAATTGCGGGTCGAACTGCTTGATGAAGCCAACCAATTACTAGCCACCTCGAAAACTATCTCCGGCGACAATACGAAGCAGCGGATTGAATTGCCTAAACTGGCTACCATAGTGGGAAAGGCCGTGAAGCTTCGTTTCCAACTTTCTCGGGGCGCGCTCTATGCCTTTTGGGTCACTTCAGATCAGGCTGGAGCGAGCCATGGTTATGTCGGTGCGGGCGGACCAGACTTTTCCGATGTCCACGATGTGCCTTCCCGTTCACGGTGACCAATCCGATACACAATATGCAGTATTTTCTAAACTGGTTTACCAGACTTTACCCGGTCTGGCTTGTCGGGACTGCCTTATTGGCTTTCTTCTGGCCGCCGTCGATGATCTGGTTTTCCGGCCAGTGGATCGTCTGGGCGCTCAGCGTGTCGATGCTGGGGATGGGGCTGACACTCAGTCCCACGGATTTTAAAAGCATCTTCAAGATGCCTGGCTCCGTCACGCTCGGATTCGTGTGTCAGTACAGCGTGATGCCGCTGATCGGTTGGGGAATTGCGACGGCATTGCGGCTTGAGCCGGGATTCGCCGTCGGGCTGATTCTTGTGGCAAGTTGTCCCGGCGGGATGGCATCGAACATGATCAGCTTTCTGGCGCGAGCGAACCTCGCGTTGTCGGTCGTTCTGACCATGGCGTCGACGATGTTGGCGTTCATCGCCACGCCCCTTTGGACCAGCGCACTGGCCGGGCAATATATTCCGGTCGACGCGGTCGGACTTTGCCTGTCGACATTGCAGGCGGTCGTCGCGCCGATTGTGATCGGTGTTCTGTGCAATTGGATGTTTCCCAAGACGGTGTCCCGGATCGCGTGTTTTGGTCCTGCTGTCGCCGTGCTGGCGCTGAGTCTGATTACCGGGGGGATTGTCGCCGCCAGTGCCCCGAAGATCGCGGAGAATTTCGGAACCTTGGTGCTGGCGACGTTTGCACTTCACGTCATCGGTTTTGCGGTCGGATACTTGGTGCCTCGATGGTTAAAGTATCCCGACCAGATTTCGCGGACCGTCTCGATCGAAGTCGGGATGCAGAATGGTGGGATGGCGGCGATGTTGGCGAAGGTGCATTTCGCGTCACAACCGCTGGCCGCTGTTCCGGCGGTGTTCAGCGGAGTCATGCAGAACATCCTAGGCGGGTTGCTCGCATCTTGGTGGCATGAACGTCCGACAGTTGAATCTACGGCCAAGGAGGACGCGGTATGAGTCGTCGAGACATTCATTATTGGAAGTGCGACCGTCCAGCAGCATTCTATGGGACGCGAACCCGTGTTTCTCCACCGCCGGAAATGGAGCAGCAATTACGAGACGCGTTGCAGCAACATTTCCAGCCGAATTCGTTGATGCTTTCGCCAGGATGTGGCCAGGGAAACCATCTCACTTGGAACGTCGAACTCGACGGCAAGCCGTTATTCCTTCGTGTCGAGAATGGTCCCGAACAGGACAACTATCTGGAAATGGAATCGGCAATCCTCAAGGCTGTCGGCGACATCGGTGTGCCAGTCCCCGAGGTTCATGGCTATGACGTGTCACGGACTGGCGTCCCGTTTGCTTGGCAGGCACTCGAGCGACTGAACCATCGGGATCTCAACCACTGGTACAAACAAGGTGTTCTCGATTCCGATCAAGTGTCATTCGAGATTGGCCGTAACATCGCGCTTTGGCAATCGATCACGCCCGCCGGGTTTGGTCCGTTCGATCTGGATACCTATCGTGCAACCGGAGAACTGCGTGGACTGCACGGCGACTACGCGGCCTGGTTCACATTACGGCTCGATCGGCACTTGATGTTCCTTGTCGAATCAAGCTTTATTTCGTCGCACCAGCACGAACAGATCGTGCGTACCATTGGCGATCATGAAGATCTGTTGAATCTTGAGCGTGGTTGTTTGGTACACAAAGATTTGGCGTTGTGGAATGTGCTCGGGGATCCGAGCCGCATTGCTGCATTCATCGATTTCGATGATGCTGTCTCCGGCGATCCGCTTGACGATCTCTCGCTGCTGGCCTGTTTTCATGATCGGTCTTTCATGGAGCGCGCGTTGGCCGGTTACGCGAGCGTGCGGCCGCTTCCGGTTCATTGCTTCCGTCGTCTCTGGTTGCATTTGCTCCGCAACATGATCGTAAAAGCGGTGATCCGAGTGGGATCGGGTTACTTTGATCGCGACGGTGGCCTCTTCCTGATGGGGCCGGGTGCCGACGGTCAAACGTTACGGCAACAGACAGAACAGCGTATCGAAATCGCCCTCCAAGGGCTTCAAAACAACTCGGACCTATCCGCTTTATGAACCCGCCCACTCTTCAACTGGGAACCTGGCTTTCGTCCGGTTCGCCAGCGATCGCCGAACTGGCCGCGCTGTGTGGATTCGATTGGCTGCTGCTCGATTTGGAACATGGGTGTGAGCCGGAGGCGGCTTTACCCGGGCAACTTCGCGCGCTCGGCGGTCGCAGTATCAAGCCGATCGTGCGAGTGGGAGCTTTCTATCCGGACCAGATTGCTCGCGTTCTCGATTGGGGTGCGAAGGGGATTATGGTGCCGCACGTGGAATCAGCGGAATTGGCCAGCCAGATCGTGCAAGCAGCGCACTACGCCCCGCGCGGTCGACGTGGTCTTTCTCGCACCGTTCGAGCACACGGCTACGGCCTCACCTTCTCCGCGGACGCCGACGCGGCGCCACGCATTATCGTTCAAATTGAATCGGTCGAGGGGGTGAAGCATGTCGACTCGATTGCCGCGGTCGAGGGTGTGGACGTATTGTTCGTCGGTCCCGCGGATTTGCGTCATGATTTGCAGCATCATGCCCAATGGGATGTCGATGCCTTTGATGAATGTCTGGCAACGGTTGTGAAGGCAGCCCAGCGGCACCAAAAAGCGGCGGGGATTTTGTGTCGGGATATCGAGTCGATCAAGACCTTCGCAGATCAAGGCTTCACAGAAATCGCCGTCGAGTCCGACCTCAGCATTCTCAGGCAGGCTTACCAACAAATACAGGCCGCCGTGCGCATCAGGTCGTGATCAGCCGCACGATGCAATCCTCATGTCCCGAACTATTGGCGACGTTTGGCAGCTTCGATCAAAGCATCCAGTTCCAATAGGTGCTCGTAGGGCACGCGGCGGCGCCGTTGCTTGTTATCAACGATTTCTCGAAGGGTCTCAAGGTCCGCCAGCGGAATCGCGGGGTAGTAGGTCCACTCGTCGTCTGATTTGAGCTTCGATTGAAGCTTCCAAAGGTTGCCGAGTCGAGTAACTCGAACCAAACGGATTTGGCCTTCGTCGGTCTTCTCGCGCCATTCATGTTTCTTCATGGTTCTCGCATCTTACGGTTTACGCTTCTTCGCTGACATTGATGGTCTGCGAAAGCGAACGAACAATCGTAATGGTGTTCAGACCGTATTGCGAGGCCTGCGGAGATCGATTTCCGGGAAAACGCGAGCGAAAAAAGCCTTTCAAAGTTCAATACGTCCAACTCACGCCCAAAATCGTATCCGTTGCATCTTCGTTTAAGCCCAAGTTAACAAACGGTTCGATCGTTCGCGCCTTCCGAGCGGTCTTTTGCTTGTTCACAACCGTCGCCGCAATTCGCAACGAGAGCGGTTCGCGGGAAGTTCCACCCAGTCGGGCATCATTGATTTCCGCGTTTCCGAGAAACGCACCTGTAAAGGCTGTTGATAACGAAACATTCGAGTTAACGGCATAGCCAACGCCCAACCTATAGAAGCCGCCGTTGCCTGGGTTCAATCGCCCAACACCCGAGAAGTTGGCCTCAAAATTGTGTTGGTAACCGAACCCACTGAAGAAAACGAGCGGGTCAAAGGTTCGAGTAAATGTCAAACCAGTCGTTAAACTATAGAATCCGCGTCCCAAAGCAATCGAAGGATCATCAAGACTTGTCGCCAAAGAAGATTGGCCGGTCGGGATCGACAATGATAGAAAACCGAGGACATTCGGCTCCGACAGTTCTCCTTGCCGGATCAAACGAGTCAGGCCGAGGCTTAAGTCGCCAATTCCGAATGAATCATCCGTCAATTCAGCACCGCCGATACTAATCTCTTGATTCGCCAGTCCTATCGGAAGCGAAATCGAGCCCTGCAGGTCTTCCGTCAAGCCAACCCGCAACTCGATCGGCATTTGAAGCACGCGATTAACACGCCGCAAATTACCAACAACTGGTGTTTCGCCAAAAAACTGGCCGACCGGTGATTGGTTTAGATTGCGAGCATACGAAAAACCAATTTCCCATTGATAATCGCCAGGCTTCATCAAAACCGAATCATTTCGAAGGAACTGAGGCTGTTCTCGCGGTGGTGGAACACCGATCGTTTCCGTTTCCGCGCCTTTGGCTTCCGACTTCTCCTCCGCCTGCGGATTGGGGCGTTTTCCTCTCGGTTCTTCAGCCGAGTTCTTGGGTGCCACCGATTCTTGCAAAACCACCTGACTCACCGGTTGCTGGTTTGGCGCGAATGTTGGCATTACCATCGAACCGATTGGAACAACTTGGGATGATTCCGCAAAACGCACCGGTTCAACCGCCGCGTCAGCGAATGCTCGGCGCTGTAAGCGTTTGACCATCTCATCATCCAGACGATACTCCTCTGCGGCTTTCATGGACGCAGGAGGATTCTGCGGAACGATCTTAGAGACGGCCGTTGGTTGGCTCGGTGTTGAGACATGATCAACATGTTCTTTTCCGCTTGTCACCATACCGCTTGTTGCATTACCGCTTGTCGCATTACCGCTTGCCGCATTACCGCTTGCCGCGTTCCCGCTTGTTGCGTTCCCGCTTGTCAATTTACCTTGAACGCGTTCACTGGTCGGTTCGACCGGCCGTGAAACTGCTGAAGCAGCGTAAGGTGCTGGCTGTTTCGCCTGCAGAATCCGCCTGGGGACCGTGTTTTTAACCGACGCCGTGACCCCCTGGTTCCGTCGTTGCTTACCAATCATACCGAACAAGAGCAGTAAGAAACAAAGTAACCCGATCGAAGCGACTGTCAAAATGACTGTAGCGCGAGTCAGGCGAGCTTCACCTTTTAGATCAGGCATTCTATTTCCTTGGCATGTTCTGCCTAACCAGACGGAAAACCCGACAGCTTTACTGATCAATTGGTAATTCAAAAAAGATTTACCGATCGCATTGATGTTTAGCAGCGAGCGTAAGCAACTCGATTTAAAGTATTGAATCAATGAACTAGCCTCCCAGTCGAACTTTACGGTTCATCTCGACCAATTGCTGGCCGATCGATCCGTTCTTCTTTTGAGGCGCGAAGTCAGTGGCCGAATTAAGGGTTCGCTTTTCAATCACACGCTCAAATCCCAATGTTTGCAAAGCGGAATTGGAAGTGAAAGGCGAAGCGGGTTGGCCGGCGTTGCCCAGAGGCAAGTTTTGCTGATCAATATCATGCCGCTGTGATTGGAACAGTTGCGATTCGTGCGGTTGAGATCCGTGTAGCTGCGGTTCGTGCGGTTGGGATCCGTGCGGTTGGGATCCGTGTAGCTGCGATTCGTGCGGTAGGGATTTACGCCCCATCGAAACCGGCTCGTAAGACGAAGGTTGACGCTCAACCATCGACACAACATTACGGGCCGGATCGGCCGAGGAGCTAATTGAAATATTAATAGCGTGCGAGGGAACCGCCGCGGCGGTCCGATAGCGCGGACGACGCCGCGAAACCTTTCTAGGATGACGGATCTTGGTCTCAACACCTTTAGAAGATTTGAGGTCCATCCGAAAAGGGGGATGATTCAGCGGGAAAAGGTCAGACTCCTTTTCGGGCATGGCGCTCTTTAAAAATGAGTCGGCCGATTGACTCAACAGCCCTGCTTCTGCGGAAACACTAACCCCAGACGGTGATAACACACCCCAAAGCTTAATGCAGACCAGGCCAACACTAAATGCCGAAATTGCCATAATCGCGAAATTCAAAGCGACCAACATCGCTCCGGCCCCGGTCATGGTGGAAGGCTCGACACCGTTTTGAACCACTGTTTGAAAAATATCTGAAGTCATTGTTTCCACACGCTACCTGACAAACCGCTGCCTGGGACAGGAACAGTAATTTAAAACGGCGAGTCAAAAGAGAACACATTTCGATTGCAACCAGCGACAAGCACTTATGCCGCTTCTCTTGGCTCATACGCAACGCGCCGATCAGAATTCGCTGTATCGTTATCGATATCGCTGCGAGACAGGTGGTCTGTCTTGGCCAGTTCCGCCCAAGCGTCCTCAGGCAATTCCATCGCAAGACGCAATGCGCCATTCGCACCCGCATAGCAACTGTCCGCGATCCGCTTGACATGGGATTGCCCGCAAGGCTGCAGCAATTCCTCGATGTAGGTACACAGCCCAGGAAGTTGGCTGCCGCCGCCA
>DNWZ01000029.1:0-189 GCA_003506095.1 Planctomycetaceae bacterium
GCACCTGGAAAGTCGACCGCATGCTGGAGGCCGCAGCGACACAAGTTCCATTCGCCCGTCCGCGAGACTTCGACACCAAGCAGCACTTTCAAGGGGCATTTGCGGTTGTCACGGGCAACACACCGACCACCGTCCGCGTCCGCTTCACCGGCACAGCCGTTCGTTATGTACAAGAAAAGCGGATGCACG
>DNWZ01000029.1:229-5363 GCA_003506095.1 Planctomycetaceae bacterium
CCAAGAAGTGATCCAAGAATTGCAATCGGCGTCGGCGAACTACACAGACATTGAAAACGAAACGCATCAACAACTGCGCCCAGTAGTCGACAGACGGAAATAGAAGCAAAGCTGTTCTCGCCCTCCAGCCCGCGACCGAAACGCAAGTCCATTCATTCAAGGCGACGATTCACCACATCGCCCTCATCTGTCAAGCTTGGGCCAAAGTAGACCAAAAGGCCGCAGGCCGAAACAACTGCTGCCGTGTTCATGTCTGAATCCCTGGAAGCGGCTATTCGAACCACTTACCAACAGTCACGCGAAGCCGTAGAGCCAATTCTGACGACCGCAGCACTGCGATCAAACTTTGTATCCCAAGTTATCGCGATATGTCCGAGCGAGACGGAGGATTCTGTCCTTCAGCACCTCGTTCGTTGAAGGAAGCGTGGCACGTCAGGGATCGCGGTCCCCGGGTTCTCTAATCGCCAAAAGGCCTCGCACGGACCATAGGAAACGCACAAAAGGCCTTCGTGGCATTGCCTAAGTCGGGAAAGGGCAGAGCTGCGCCGGTTCGGTCGCCCTTTTTTAGAACCGTTTATTGTCATGTGAGCAAAGGTGTCGTGGGCAATTCCATTAACCGAGGACGTTGACCGGGGAGCGAGGCCTCGTTGTCATCCGCATCTTTTTTTGAGCAGCGGCCCCGTGGCCGTTTGTCTGGCATGAGCCAAAGTTTTGTTGGCTAGAATATGGCGAAGATTAACTTGAATGCGTCACTGCCGAGTCGCTCGCCGTCTCGGGCGGCGAGCGACTCGGGTGCGGCGGTTGTTGGGAATAAAACGTTTTAACTTCAAAACTCATTCACCCATGAGACGAGCTCATGGGGGTCTTGAAAGGGATGTGCCTAACAGCGAGGGAATCGGGTGCCATCGGACCACTGCGGCCGACGTGTACGCTCAGGCTGAAACTTTTCGCTACGCCACAATGTCTTGCACGACGTTGCCGGCGACGTCGGTTAACCGGAAGTCGCGGCCGCTGTAGCGATACGTTAATCGCTCGTGATCCATACCCAGCAGATGCAGAATCGTGGCGTGTAGGTCGTTGACGCTGACGCGGTTTTTGATCGCTTCGTTGCCGGTTTCGTCGGTTTCGCCATACGAGACTCCGCCACGAATACCTCCGCCGGCCATCCAAATCGTGTTAGCGTTGGGGTTGTGATCACGGCCGGGCTTTTCCGCTTTCTGTGCAACCGCGCCGCGGCCGAATTCGCCGCCCCAAATCACTAGCGTGTCATCAAGCATGCCACGTTGCTGGAGGTCGGCCAGCAGCGCCGCAAACGGTTTATCGGTCTCGCCGGCGAACTGGGCGTGATTGCCTTGAATATCGTTGTGCCCATCCCAACTGCGTTGATTCTCCATGCCGCCGGAATAAATCTGCACAAACCGTACACCACGCTCCAGCATCCGCCGTGCGGTCAAGCACTGCGCCGCGACATGTTTGCATCGCTCGTCGTCGATGCCATAAAGCTCTTGAATGTGCTTGGGCTCGCTAGCAATGTCAGTCGCTTCGGGCGAAGCGGATTGCATGCGATAAGCGAGTTCAAAACTCTCGATACGAGCGGCGAGTTCCTGTTCGGCTGGGTGAGCCTCTAAATGATGTTTGCCGAGTTTGCCGATCAAGTCCAACATCGNNTCGTTGCCGGTCGCCACGGATCGTTTTCGGTGGACTCAAGTTTTCGATCGGGTCGCCTTGTGAGCGGAGGTGTGTGCCTTGATAGACGCTGGGCAAAAAACCGCTGCCCCAGTTTTGTGAATGGCCTTTGGGTAACCCGCGTCCCAACGGATCGGACATGACAACAANNCAACAAACGCCGGCAGGTCTTGGTTTTCCGTTCCAAGCCCATAGGTCAACCAGGAGCCGACGCAAGGGAATCCCATTCGCCGCATACCGGAGTTCATCATAAACAGCGCGGGGCTGTGGTTGTTGCTTTGCGTATAGCTGGAATGGATGAAGGCCATCTTATCGACGTGTTGCGAAAGATGAGGAAAAATCTCAGAGACATGTTTGCCGCATTCGCCGTGTTGCGAAAACTTGAACGGCGACTTCATCAACGCACCGACCGAATCGGGAAAGAACCCGGTCGTATTATCAAAGCCTTCTAACTTGGTTCCGTCCAGTTTTTCAAGCGCTGGCTTATAATCCCAGGTATCGACTTGGCTCGGGCCACCGTTGATAAATAACCAGATCACACGCTTTGCTTTAGCAGGAAAGTGCGGCGATTTGGGGCTGAGCGGCCCGCTTGCTGGCGATGATGAAACGGATTCTGCGCCAAGCAAGCCGTTATCGCAGAGCAGGCTCGCTAGGCCCAAGGTGCCCATACCCTGGCCGCATCGGGCCAGCCAGTGTCGACGATTGATTGATTGAATATTATTCATGATTGGCACGCTTAGGATTCGTTAGGCTGCTGACCGGTGGAGCGGTCGGCGATATTGTCGCGGATCGCTTTGTCGATCCGAAATCACTCAACATAAATCAATTCANNGAATCGATTGACAGAAGTCGGTCAAAGCAAGCTTCTCGGCGTCTTTCTCACCGCTTGCGCGATACGACTGGATCTGCTGGGCAAGAAACTTGTTCGCCACGTCTCGTTCAAAATCATCCGGATTGCGACAAAATGCAGTCCAGTAGGCATCGTCAATGGCTTGGTCCGTTGACTCTTTCAATTGCGGCAACAGACTCGCCGCGAACGATTCCGCCCACTGACGCACATGTGGATTGTTCAAGAACCAAAGTGCCTGGGGGCCGACCGTTGTTGCCGCCCGTTCGCCGATCGGAACTAAAGATTCTGGAGCATCAAAAAGCTGTAAGGTCGGAATCAGTTTGCTGCGTTTCATCATAAAGTAAATGCTTCGGCGACGCATCGATTCGTCGAGCGTCCCAGGGCCAAACATGCGAGGATCAAGCGTGCCGGTCACTGCCAATAATGTGTCGCGAATCGCCTCGGCCTCAAGTCGTTTCGGCTCGAATCGCCACAATAAGCGATTATCGTTGTCGGTGGCGAAGCTTGCTTCGTTGAACTCAGAGCTTTGGCGATAGGTGTCGCTGGTCATGATCAACTGATGAATCGGTTTGAGACGCCAATCGTTTCGAATCAGTTCGCCAGCCAGATAGTCGAGCAACTCAGGATGGGACGGCGGTTCGGCTTGCTTGCCAAAGTCATTGGGTGTGGCCACAAGCCCCGATCCGAAATGATGATTCCACAAACGATTGACGATCACGCGTGCCAGCAAGTCGCCTGCGCCCTGATCGCGATCGGTGATCCAGTCCGCCACGGCGGTTCTTCGATAGGAGGTTCTCGCATCAGCAGGTCTCTTGGCGTACCATCCACCTTGATCGTCGGGCCTGCTGCTAAGGACCTGTAAAATGCCTGGCGAGGCCTCGCCGTCCTTTTGCAAAACATCGCCGCGACGCAAAAAATAAGTGGTTTCAAAGAAGTCGCGTGCTCCACCAGGCATATGATGCCGAATCGGCGGAAAGCCTTCGCTGGTCACCATCACCGTTTCTTTTTTCGGCTGCGGCGGTGTTGCAAGGTGCTGGTCAAGCGCCTGTTTTAGCTGTCGCCAACCTGGGTCGCGTTGACGATACCAGCCTAACAGTGTTTCGCGCCGAGCTTCACTGATCGCATTAAGCCCCTTGCTGAGATCGACTTCGGACAACAATCCGACGGGAATCGTCTCGACCGCCTTGGACTTGAGGTCGACAGGTTCGCTTTCTGTGGCCACGGCCAGTCGCACTCGCCCCAGATTGTGCTGGCCGTTGCCTTTGAAGATGAGTTTTATTGTAAGCTGAGTACCGTCGGCGAATCCAACCGGCTTATCAAATTGGAACGAAGCGGCTTGGTCTTTCCCGATACCGCCCAAATCGACTGCCCAACCAGAACTTGGGTTGTCATCGATTGCCGATGCGACCGACAAGTTTGATTCGTTCTGCTGATGCGTGGCTTGGGCGTTCATTAACTTTGCTTCAACCACGTTCTGGGAATCTGCAAGCGACGTTGCGGTGACTCGAATATCGGTCAATGCAAAGTTTCCGTTGCCCGCTCGCCCTGGTCCGTTTTGTTTCATCGACGCGTGCGTCAGCGCCTCGATCCGAAACTGCTTCAGCCCAATAAGATCCGTCTGGGTTGTGAAGGTATACTCGTCATAAGTTTCGTTTTTACCAACGGCGAGAAANNGAACCATCGTCTAGCAATTCAAACGTCGCGCCGCCTTGGCTCGTTGCACTCCAATCCAAAAGTTGCCATCCGTCGGTAGCGCTCATTCCCGGTTTCGACTGCTTGATCCACTGGTCCAGTCGGCCGGGCAATTCTTCTAACTCGAAGGCAACAATCTGGGCGTTAAGCTGTTTCGTTTTTGCGTCGTAGTTATCGATCTCTTCGGGCGTCACGGGGGCGATTTCAACTTCGATGTTGCTGCGCACCGTGGTGACAAAGTTCGAGACGAATCGGTAGTAATCCGCTTGCGNNTCGTCATCGCGAGAAACGCTTGGCCCGTTGTGCTGGCCATGTCGTCCATCGCATCGTAGCGCGACGGTTCGACTTCACGAAGGGTGATCTGCGTCGGATACGCACCGGCACCCAGAAACCCGGTCGCCTTCATCGCCAGGGGATCGTGTGGTGCGACCTCGTCGCCAGCAATCTGGTACTTTACAAACTTGTCATAAGGCATGTCGTCATTGAAAGCCTTGATTACAAAGTCGCGATAGTGATACGCGTGCGGGCGATCGTAATCTTGTTCAAACCCATGGCTCTCTGCAAAGCGAGCAACGTCAAGCCAGTGCCTTGCCCAGCGGTGACCAAAATGAGGGTTGTCGAGCAGGCGGTCCACCAGTTTCTTATAAGCGTCCGGCGAGGGATCGCTAAGGAAACGCTCGGCTTCTTCAGGCGTTGGTGGAATACCGACAAGGCCAAAGAAAGCACGCCTTAGCAGNNTTCGTTTGTCTGCTGGCCGGTTCCCGTCGACGCCAGCAGATAAACGCTTGGCGACAATGAATGCGTCAATCGGATTGGTCGACGAGTTCCCTTGGACAGTCGGCGGCGTAACATTTCCCAGCGGTAGAAATGCCCAATAGAGTTTCGCTTCCTCAGCGACCTTTCGCT